>CALBJM010000070.1 GCA_937893225.1 uncultured Erysipelotrichaceae bacterium
TTTTGATTATGGATGATTCAACGAGTGCCGTAGATACAAAAACGGATGCTATGATACGCAAGGCGATGAAAGAATATATCCCAGAGACAACAAAAATTATCATTGCACAGCGTACTTCATCAGTTGAAGATGCTGATCGTATCATTGTAATGGATGGCGGACATATTGACCAAATTGGTACATCTGCAGAATTATTAAAAACAAATAAAATCTATAGAGAAGTGTATCTATCTCAAAATAAACAGGGAACAGAAAAGATTGAAGAGGAGGTGCAGAAATGAAGAACAGAACACAAAATCAATTAACAACATTGAAAAGATTGTTGAAAATGATGTTTTCATTTTTCCCAAAAATGCTACCTTTAATTCTTTTATTCATTGTTTTGAATGCGGTAATTGGCGCACTACCTTCTATTTTCCAACAAAATGTAGTAGCGGTATTAGAAAATTCTTGGAACAATAACATTTCTTGGGCACAAACAAAACCACAAGTCATGCACTTTGTCTTGATACTTGCTTGTTTATATGCTGTCGCATTGTTGATTTCTTTTACATATAATCAATTGATGGCAATATTTACACAAGGTTTTTTGAAAAAAGTGAGAGATGAAATGTTTGAACACATGGAATCTTTGCCAATTCGTTATTTTGATACGCATCAACATGGCGATATCATGTCACATTATACGAATGACGTAGATGCAATGCGTCAAATGATTTCTCAATCTTTTCCACAATTATTGATTTCTTTGATTACGATTGTAACAATTCTATGCATAATGATGTATTACAGTATTTGGATGGGATTGGTTATCATAGCTGGTTCTATTGTGACAATAACGATTACAAAAATCATTGGTGGTAAGAGTGCAAAGTACTTTATGGCACAACAAAAATCTGTAGGTAAAACAGAAGGTGTCATAGAAGAAATGATTAATGGTCAAAAAGTTGTTAAAGTATTTAATCATGAAAAACTAACAGAAGAAGAGTTTAACAAAGTAAATCATGAGTTATATGAAGCTTCTTATGCTGCAAATAAATACTCAAATACACTTATGCCTATATTAAATAATATTAACTATATTGTGTATGTCATGGTTGCGGTCATGGGTGGTATTTTTATGGAAACGCGTATTCCTAATTTTTCGATTTCAGGATTACCATTTTCTATTGCGGTAATTGTTCCATTTCTTGGAATGTGTAGACAATTTTCAGGTGCAATCCAGCAAATTTCTCCTCAAATCAATGCTACTGTAATGGGATTAGCAGGTGCCGCAAGAATCTTTGATTTATTAGATGAACAACCAGAAACAGATGAAGGATATGTTGAACTTGTTTATGCGAAAGAAGAAAATGGGGCAATCACAGAGAGTGATACACCAACTGGCAAGTGGGCATGGAAACATCCACATAAAGCAGATGGCTCTATAACATACACACCACTTGCAGGGAATATTCAGTTTTATGATGTGGATTTCTCTTATAATCCAGATAAAGTGATTTTGCATAACATTACTTTGTATGGAAAACCAGGACAAAAAATAGCCTTTGTCGGTGCCACAGGCGCAGGTAAGACGACGATTACAAACTTGATCAATCGATTTTATGATATCGCAGATGGAAAAATTCGTTATGATGGCATCAACATCAACAAAATTAAGAAGTCTTCATTAAGAAGATCTTTAGGAATTATTCTACAAGATACAGTTCTTTTTACTGGAACTGTTATGGATAATATTCGTTATGGAAAATTAGATGCTACGGATGAAGAATGTATAGCAGCCGCAAAACTTGCAGGAGCTGATACTTTTATCAGGCACCTTCCAGAAGGGTATAATACGGTGTTGAGTGGGGATGGTTCTTCATTGTCTCAAGGACAGTGTCAATTGTTGGCTATTGCTAGAGCTGCAGTAGCTAATCCACCAGTCATGATTATGGATGAGGCTACATCTTCCATTGATACACGTACTGAACAAATCGTTCAAGAAGGTATGGATAGACTTATGCAGGGCAGAACGGTATTTGTCATCGCACATAGACTTTCCACTGTAAAGAATGCAAATGTAATCATTGTGCTGGATCATGGCCATATAATTGAACGCGGTACGCATGAAGAACTCATTGCGAAGAAGGGCCAATATTATCAACTTTATACAGGTGCATTTGAATTAGAATAACAAAAAGCCACAGGCAATACCAATGTCATTAAGATAAGCAACGACCCTTCA
>CALBJM010000071.1 GCA_937893225.1 uncultured Erysipelotrichaceae bacterium
TCTATTTTTTGCATCTGTTGCATTTAGATTGTAAATTCGGGCCATAATAAAAACTCCTTTCCCATACCAATCGAATCATTGGTTATGTAAAAGGCGCAGGAATGTAAATTGGTCTTACTTTGAAATATCTTAGTTGCTGACTGAAATATTATGTTTTAGATATGTTAACTTAGGATGCGACTTGGGGGGCTAACTTGTGGGGTGAAGTGCCGCATTTTTAAGTTTCAAACCTATATCGTTTATCAACTCATTTATTGAGCCACCTTGCCTGTGGTTCGTATTTGAAAATACGGTTTCGTGACAACGTGTGAAAACAGATTGGTAAAAAACACCTGTAAGCCACGGTTTACAAGTGCTTAAAACAGGCCATTTTATGCGCTTTTTCAGGCCTATATGCAAAAAAATTGGTTGAGTTTGAATAACCGATTAAAATGCCGAAAGCTTGTATTTATGTGGGTTTACGGCATTTATTTTAGCAAATGGCTCTATTTGTGGGAGAGTAATGGAGTTATCAGTTTTGAAAAGGTAAATAAAAAGGAAGAAGGTACAAGCTATGTTGCCAATAAGAGAAGAAGCACTGAAGTTAATTCGTGATGGGTTATTATTTAATCCGGGCCCTTGGGGAAACATTGTTTATCAGTAGCGCACTGTGCAGAAAAAAAGCAAGTGCATGTGGTGATATGGATGTTGAGAAAGCATATATATATATATATAAAGACTCAATAAAAAAGAAATTTCTTTTATTGTGATTCATTGTCGATAGTGCTTTTATTAGATAATATTGCTATCATAAAGAAAGTATGTTATAAGTATTGGTAGACATAGTGTGTTACTGAATATTCAGGCATTAACTGTGCATAAATATTTTTTGAAGTATTTGTGTAGGAGTTAGTGCCTTTTTTATGGTGATTAGAACAAAATATTTATTCTAATAACTTTCCTTCATAATGCATCAAAAAATTGAATGAAATAGAGAGGAAAACTATGAAGGAAAAGATTTTTGGAATTCTACAAAGGGCTGGACGTTCATTCATGCTTCCAATCGCTATTCTTCCAGTAGCTGGTTTACTATTGGGACTTGGTGGGTCTTTTACAAACGAGACTATGTTAAAAGCATATGGTCTGTTTGCAATAATGGGGCCTGGAACTGTAATTAATGATATTTTACAAATCATGAATTCTGCCGGTAACATTATTTTTACAAATCTTCCGCTTATATTTTCAATGGGTGTTGCTATTGGTATGGCAAAAAAGGAAAAAGAAGTTGCTGCGCTTTCTGCGGTTATTGCATTCTTTATCATGCATGCTTCCATTGGAACATTAATTAACATTAACGGTGGTGCAGAAGCAATGCTATCTGGTGCAACAACAGATGTGTGTGGAATTACTTCCTTACAAATGGGTGTATTTGGCGGCATTATTGTTGGACTTGGTGTTGCAGCTCTGCATAATCGCTTTTACAAAATTGAATTGCCACAGGTATTATCATTTTTTGGCGGAACAAGATTCGTACCTATCGTATCTGGCCTTGCATATGTTGTTGTCGGCATTGTCATGTTTTTTGTTTGGCCAACAATTCAGGCGGGAATTTATGCTGTAGGGGATTTAGTTCTTCGTTCTGGTTATGCGGGTACATGGGTGTATGGATTTATGGAGCGTTTATTAATCCCATTTGGTTTGCATCATGTATTTTATCTTCCATTTTGGCAAACTGCCGTTGGGGGAACGATGGAAGTTGGCGGGCAGCTGATTGAAGGTGCTCAAAATATATTCTTCGCACAGTTATCTGATCCAACAGTTACACATTTTGCAGTATCTGCTACCAGATTTATGGCTGGAAAATTCCCTCTGATGATTTTTGGTCTTCCTGGTGCTGCTCTTGCAATGTATAGCACATCAAAACCAGAAAAAAGAAAAGCTGTTGAAGGTCTACTTTTATCTGCGGCATTAACTTCAATGTTGACAGGTATTACTGAACCACTTGAATTTACATTTATATTTGCAGCACCATTGTTATATGGTATTCATTGTGTATTTGCGGGTCTTTCCTATATGTTGATGCATATGCTGAATGTTGGCGTAGGTATGACATTTTCTGGTGGATTTATTGATTTATTCTTATTTGGTATTTTACAGGGCAATGCAAAGACAAATTGGATTTGGATTGTCGTTGTAGGTGTTGTTTACTTTATTATTTACTATTTCTTATTCCGTTTCTTGATCGTGAAATTGAATTTAAAAACACCTGGTAGAGATGATGCGGAAGAAGTAAAACTCTATACAAGAGCAGATGTAAATGCTAAAAAAGAAGGTGAAAAGGCAGCATCTGTTGATGATCCTGTATCTGAAGGTATTTTAAGAGGTCTTGGTGGTAAGAAAAATATTTCTGATGTAGATTGTTGTGCTACTAGACTTCGTTGTACTGTAGTGAAATCAGAATTGGTAAATGATGCAATATTAAAATCAACTGGAGCAACTGGAGTAGTACATAAAGGAAATGGCGTACAGATTATTTATGGTCCAAAAGTAACTGTTATTAAATCAAACTTTGAAGATTATTTAGAAAAGGCGCCAAATGAAGAAATTTCTACGATAGAAGAAGTAGAATTACCAAAAGAAGAGAAAAATGTTGAAGAACAAAGTAATAATATTCAACAAACTATCATTATTTCTAGTCCAATTAGCGGAAATGCAGATGATCTTTCTACTGCACCAGATGAAGCATTTGCAGGAAAAATGATGGGAGATGGGGCAGTTGTGACGCCAACAAACCCAGTTGTAGTAGCTCCTGAAGATGGAGAAGTTGTGTTTGTTTTTAATTGGCTTTATGAGTGATAGTGGAATTTCTGTTTTGATGCATATTGGCATTGATACAGTGAAACTGGATGGAAAAGGATTTACATGTTTTGTTGAAAATGGGCAGAAGGTAAAGAAAGGCGATAAACTTTTAGAACTTGATTTAGAGTATCTGAAAGCCAATGCACCATCATTGTGTTCTCCAATATTATGTACAGAATTGCAGAGTAATCAGAAAATCCGTTTACTTGCGCATGGTGAAATCAAAGCCGGTGAACCATTATTTGCGGTGGATACTTATCAGAATTAAAAGAGAAAGAAGTGGTCAGAGTCATATCGGACCGCTTTTTTTAGTTTAGTTTTACGATTTTGATATAAAACGCACAAGAAATATGTTAAATTTGAAGCGCTGTAAATGAATGAAGGATGTTTCATGAAACAGATAGATTTATGTGAAAGGTAGGGGAGAACTGTGTATCGTATATGCAAAGTATTAAATCATAATGGGGTAATTGCGTTTGATATGCAGGACAGCAAGGAATATGTGTTGCTTGGAAAAGGTGTTGGTTTCGGGAAAAAAGTAGGCGAACGACTAGAAAAACCTGCAGAATGTACTGTTTATTCTTTGCAGGTGACATCATCTAGAGGCAATGCTTCGGAATTGGCAAGAAGTATAGAGCCAGAATATCTCGAGATGGCCAACCACATTTTAAATCTTGCTGAAAAGCAATTTGGAACAATTGATAAAAGTATATTATTTCCGATGGCAGACCATATTGCATTTGCGGTGAAGCGATTGCAAAAAGGAGAAAAGATATTAAATCCATTAACGCCAGATATACAGGCGTTGTTTAGTTGCGAATTTAAAGTTGCATTGCACTTGAAAGAATATCTTGAAAAAGAAAAAGGAATTGATGTTCCAAATGATGAAATTGGATATGTTGCACTCCATATTCATTCAGCTCTTGAAAAAGAATCGGTTGCTATTTCTATGCAAATGGCTGCTGCAGTCAGAGAATGTGTATCCTTCATTGAAGAACAGAGACACATCCATGTTGACATTACGTCATTAAGTTATAATCGTTTAATGAATCATGTGAAATTTATGGTGGCACGTGTATTAAAAAAAGAATCTTTGAAAGTGAATATGAATGAATATGTAGCACACAATTTTCCTGATTCTTATGAGCTTGCAAGAATTGTATGTGATAAATTAAGCAAATCATTACGAGTTCCGTTAGAAGAAATAGAAATTGGATATCTTGCATTGCATATTGAACGAGTAAATATAAACGAATAGGCTTAGACATTATAAAAGTGTAACCGTTGAAATTACATTCATTTTTGTTATGATACCTGTTAAAGAGAGGCGTAGATAATGCAGATTTCTAGTAGATTTACTATGGCAATTCATATGTTTGCTTGTATAGATACTTTTTTAGATCAAAAGATGACGAGTGATTTTTTAGCATCGAGTATTGGAACGAATCCTGTAATTATTCGTAAAATATTACAACAATTAAAAGCTGCAGGGCTGATTAAGGTTGCTAGAGGAACTGGAGGTATAACGATTACTAGACCACTTGATCAGATTACATTTCTAGATGTGTATAAAGCAGTGGAATGCACACCAAATCAAGAATTGTTTCACTTCCATGAAAATCCTAATCCACAGTGTCCAGTAGGAAAAAATATTCATCATGTGCTTGATAAGCGATTATTAGAGGTTCAAAGAGCAATGGAAGAAAAGTTGTCTGAAATGACACTCGCTGATGTGAAAAAAGATATTGCTGCAGATATAGGTATGAAGTAAAGAAATGG
>CALBJM010000072.1 GCA_937893225.1 uncultured Erysipelotrichaceae bacterium
GATTGGCGATTTTCACTGGACACTTTTTGGTGATTTTTACCGGTCCCTAACAATTTGAAGTTCCTTGGGGATATATTTGTGACAAGATAGGGTATAAAAAGACTTTGTTGATTTCTAATGGAATATATTTCTTGTCGAAAATTGTATTTTGGAAAGCAAATGGATTTTGTAGCTTTTTACTAGAAAGAGTTTTACTTGCATTTGCATTGGCTGGCTTATCAGGGTGTGATAATGCATTAATATATTTAAGTTTAGATAAAAAAGAGTCAGCGGGTGTGTTTGGTAAAGTGTCTATGTTTGGTACATTCGGTATGTGCGTTGCGTCTATCGTGTTTACTCTTTTTTTCTCTGCAAATTTTAAAGCAGCAGCATTGGCCACAGCAATTGCATATTTTGCAGCATTTCTTATCACGTTCTTTTTGATAGATATACGCGAAGAAGAAAAGCAGAAAGCTTCCATTCGAGAGTATTTATCTGTTATACATTTAGTGATTCATATGTTACCGCTTCTACTAGCTTCTGTCTTGTTAACAGAAACGACACATATTCTGACAACATTCTATAATCAACTCCAATACACAAGAGTAGGCATCCCTGTATCAATGTATGGCATATTGTATTTGGTTATACAATTTGTGTCATTGTCTACTGGTTTATTGGATAATATTCTTTTGTATATTCGTAAAGAGAAATTGGGAATAGTGTTGTTTTGTGTTGCGTTATGTAGTGTCATTGGTTTGGTATTTGCGACAACTTGGTTTATAAGTGTGTTATGGATAGCGGTATTGATGTGTGTAGAGACGATGTATTTTTCTATATTAAATGCAATGGAAAATGAAGCAATAGAAAATACCCATCGTGCTACTACATTGTCTATTTTTTCTTTAGTTACGAATTTGTGTACGTGTTTTACAGATGTTGCATTTGGGTATGCTGTACAACATTCTTTATTGTGTGCATATGGTTTGGCGTGTGTATTTGTTATTTGTGGTTTATTAGTTTTTATTAAGTGGATAAAGTTGTCCTGATTTTGGGCAATTGGGATGTTTGTTTGATAGATATAGGCTAAAATAGAAATATTACTTGGAGGATTTATGGAAAAGAATACAATCATGAACGGATTTAAAGTTACCAATGTTAGAGAACTTCCAGATGTAAAGGGAACATTGGTTGAAATGGAACACGATAAGACAGGTGCAAAGCTTGCATGGCTTGATAGAGTGGATGAGAATAAGACTTTTTCCATCGCCTTCAAGACGATACCTACAGATGATACTGGTGTGTTTCATATATTGGAACATTCTGTATTAAATGGTTCACAGAAGTATCCTGTAAAGGAACCATTTGTTGAATTGTTAAAGGGAAGCATGCAAACATTTTTGAATGCGATGACATTTCCTGATAAGACAATGTATCCAGTTTCTAGTAGAAATGATAAGGATTTTATGAATCTTGTGTCTGTGTATATGGATGCTGTTTTTCATCCAGCAATATATACAAATCCAAATATTTTTTATCAAGAAGGATGGCATTATGAAATTCGTCATGAGGAAGATGAACCTATTTATAAAGGTGTTGTGCTGAATGAAATGAAAGGTGCATTTTCTTCTGTGGATGAAGCAATTATCGATGAATTGAATAGAATGTTATTTCCAGATAATTGTTATCGATTTGTTTCTGGTGGAGATCCAGAACACATTACAGATCTTTCCTATGAAAAGTTTATTGAAACGCATCAAAAATTCTATCATCCTAGTAATGCAAGAGTTTGGTTGGATGGTAGTGTTGATATAAATGCGGTAACGAAGTTTTTGGATGATGCATATTTTTCAAAGTATGAAAAAGAAGATTTTGACTTTTCTATTCCTATGCAAAAAGTCACAGAAGCAAATCATCATACTATTCAATATGAATTATCCGCTGATGAGTCTTGTGTAAATAGAACACAGATTGCTTTAGCACAAATCGTTTCTTCTTTTGATGATCCTATGAAGAACTTGGCATGGGGTGCTTTGTCTACCGTGCTTGTTTCTTCGAATGAATCAGAATTGAAAAAGTGTTTGATTGATGCTGGTTTAGCAGAAGATGTGGAATTAGATATTTATGATGGTATTCAACAGCCTTGGATCGTGATGTGTGTGCGCAATACAAATGCAGAACAATATGATGCGGTGATTCATACAATTCGTACTTGTGCAGAAAAGATGATTAAAGAGGGTTTGCAGCATGATGCAATTCAAGCAACATTGAATCAGATGGAATTTAAATATCGTGAGAAACATGAACCAGCTGGTGTGATGTTTGCACAACGTGCTTTAGAAACTTGGTTATATGATGGCGATATTGCACAAGGTTTCTCTTTAGCATCCATATTTGAAACACTGCGCAAGAAAGTGGATGAAGGGTATTTTGAAGAACTGATGAAAGAGTTCTTCTTATCGGATAAGCTTACTACGGTTACAGCTATTCCATCAACTACACTAGGTGATGAAAGAAATCAAAGGGAAGCTGAAAAACTTCATCATGCAAAAGCTTCTTGGGAAGATGTGCATGCTTATATTGAAAAAAATGCAGTATTGGATGCATGGCAAGCAAGTGATAATACAAAAGAGGCATTGGATACATTACCAAAATTAACTTTAGAAGATATTTCTAAGGATCCAATTGATTATCCATATGAACTACGAAGAATTCGTGGTGTAGATGTTATCTTACATCCTGCAGATGATACAGGTATTGTATACATGAATTTCTACTTCAATTTAGCTGGATTAACAAGAGAACACTTACCTGCAGTTGGTTTGTTTACAAGCTTATTAACATCTTTACCAACAAAGACTAAAACGGTAGAACAATTACAAAGTGCAATACGAAAAGACTTAGGTGGATTGTCTTTCTTTGTTGATGCATATTCTCCTGATAAAAAATATGAAGTTTGTGTGCCAATGTTAGGAGCGTCTGTTTCTTGTTTAAAGCAAAATTGTGATAAGGCAATTGCTTTGATATTAGAAATTGCGAAAGAAACTGTATTTGATCCGGAAAAAATTCTTCCAATATTAAAGCAAGATAATGATGCATTCCGTCAAAATTTGATTGCTGCAGGACAATCTTATGCAATGCGTAGAGCATCTGCGCATAATAGTGCAGAAGGTGTATTCCGTGAATTTGTTGGTGGATATGCTTCAGGTGTATATGAAAAGAATCTTGAAAAGAATTTTACGAATGCAATTGGTGAATTTATCAATGAGTGTGAAATGTATCAAGAAATTTTATTTTCACAAGCTCGTTGTACAGCATCAGTAACAGGTGAAGATAACTTACAGTGTGTGGAATGGTTAGTTGATGGTTTGTCTACGATTGATGCACAAAAAGCATGTGTGCATTATCCATTATTAACAGATAATAAAGAGTGTATTCAAATACCTGGTGGTGTTTCCTATAGTGCTGTTAATACAAATCTTGCAAAATATGGACAAGAAACAACGCCTGAAATGAATGTTATGTCTCACTATTTGACATATGAATACTTATGGAATGAAGTACGTGTCAAAGGTGGTGCATATGGAACGGGATTTTCTGTGAATAACAATGGAAATGTAGGTGCATATTCTTATAGGGATCCAGATGTATGTAATGCATTACATGCGTTTGCTTCTATTCCAGAATGCTTAAGAGCGTTACAAAATAAAGGTGCTGATTTGACGCAAATGATCATCGGCTCCATTGCTTCAGCAGAACCATTGCTATCTCCAATGCGTAAAGTATTGGTTTCAGATCGTTTGTATTTCCAAGGAATTCGTTACGAAAAGAGAAAAGAAAATCGTGCAAAAATCATTCACACAAATGCAGATACATTAGGGGAATATGCACCAGTGTTACGAAAAGCAATGGATGATTGGAGTGTTTGTGTAGTTGGTAATGAAGAGACTTGTCATAAATTGGAACAAGATGGTTTCATTAAATTAGAAGCAATTTAGAAATAAAAAGCGAGGGGATTTATGCAAAAAAATAAGTTTGCGTCAAAGACGCAGATGATATTGTTTTTTCTGAATGGTAGTAAAAAGTATTTTGTCATAGCTATTGTATTTGCTTGTTTAGTTTCATTTATGGATATGATCAATCCGAAAATCATATCCTATACAGTAGATACAATATTGTCTGATAAAGCAGTAGCACTTCCTTCCTTTGTACAATCAATAGTGGATAATTTGGGTGGTGTTTCTTGGTTGAAAGCAAATTTATGGTTCATAGCTTTAGTGGTTATATTAGTGGCTGCTTTAGGTGCATTGTGTAGATTTGTGTTTAACTTATTTAATACAAAGGGTGCGGAAAGATTGGTACATACGATGCGAAATGAATTGTTTGATCACATTTTGCATTTGCCATTTTCGTGGCATTCAGAGAATCAAACAGGTGACATTATTCAGAGATGTACATCTGATGTAGAACAAATCAAAATATTTTTATCAGAACAATTAACATTCTTGTTTCGTTTTGTCATTTTGATAAGTTTTGCGATGTATTTTATGTTCACGATCAACTGGAAGTTAACACTTGTAGCAGCAATGTTTATTCCAATTATTATTGGTTATTCCTTATTTTTTCATAAGGGCATTAGTGACTCTTTTGAGAAAGTAGATATTGAAGAAGGAAAATTATCATCTATAGCGCAAGAAAACTTAACAGGCGTACGCGTTGTTCGTGCTTTTGGCAGAGAGTCGTACGAAAGAGCGAGATTTGAAAAACAAAATGAACAATACACGGGTATGTGGGTACATTTAATGAACTTACTTGCGGCATTTTGGAGTAGTTCAGATTTATTTTCTTATTTACAAATCATGTGTGTGCTTTGTTATGGGTCTGTGTTATGTGTACAAGGAGAAATGAGTGCAGGTGATTTTATCGCATTTAATTCTTATGCAAATATGTTAATGTGGCCAATTCGTTCTATTGGAAGAGTCATCGCAAATCTAGCAAAGGCTGGTATTTCTATAGAGCGTTTAATGTATATCATGAATAGTGAAGAAGAAAAAGATGAAGATGATGCAATTGATGTAGATATGCATCAGGACATCATATTTGATCATGTGCGTTTTCAATATGAAAATGGTACTGCAGATATTTTAGATGATATTTCATTTACTGTTAAAGCAGGTAGTACTGTAGGTATTTTAGGTGGTACAGGTAGTGGTAAGAGTACATTGATGTATTTGTTGGATAAGTTGTACGTATTGCCTAAAAATAATGGTTCGATTCGTATTGGAGATACAGATATTCGCCATATTAAAACAGAATGTATTCGAAAGAATATTGGTATGGTTTTACAAGAACCGTATTTGTTTTCTCGAACATTAGAAGAAAATATTGCGATTGCATTGCCTGATATGGATCGAGCAAAAGTAAGAGAGGCAGCAAGGGTAGCGGCACTAGACTCTGCTATTGAACACTTTAAAGAAGGCTATGAAA
>CALBJM010000073.1 GCA_937893225.1 uncultured Erysipelotrichaceae bacterium
GCAATATTGCCATCTACAAGTGCCAAATATTCTCTGTGACACGTTTTTGTTTCCAATTGTTTGGCAATAGCATTGTGAGCCATATCATTTTTACAAGCTACGATACAGCCTGTAGTATCTTTATCAATGCGATGGACAATACCTGGACGAATCGTCCCATTGATGCCAGACAAGTCTTTACAATGATACATTAATGCATTAACAAGCGTTCCAGAATAATTTCCAGGTGCAGGGTGTACTACCATACCTTTTGGTTTATTGATGACAATAATATCTTCATCTTCATAAAGTATGTCTAATGGAATATCTTCAGCTTGCACATTCAATGTTTCATCTTCTGGAACATCACAACAAATAGTATCTCCAACGGCTACTTTATAAGACGGCTTTTCACTTTTTTCATTTACCAAAATTTTTCCATCTTTTGCAAGTTCTTGTACACGAGTTCTTGATAATTCACTCACATCGCTCAAATACTTATCTAATCGTGTACCACTTTCTTCTACGATCCATTCTCTATAACTCATTTTTCTTTCTTATCTTCCTTCATAGTTGCGACAAACAACAATACAACACCAATCGTTAATGCGCTATCAGCAATATTAAAAATTGGAAAATCATAACCAAAAATAATAAAATCTAAAAAATCTCTTACGTAAGCATAAAACATACGATCAATCAAATTTCCTGCAGCACCACCAATCATAAGCGCCAAAGAAATCTTCGTTAATTTATCTAAATTTTTTGTAACGACATAATATATCATCACACCAATTGCAATTGCAGAAACAACAGACAAAAATGCTTGTTTGCCACTTAGCAAAGACCAGGCCATACCTGTATTCTTCGCATACGTCAAATAGAAAAAGCCTTTTATGATTTCTAGATTTTGTAATGCACTATTTGAGGCTACGATATATTTACTTATTTGGTCTAATAAAATAACGATTCCACTAAGAATTGCTACTAACATTACTTGTCCTGCTTTCTATTTGAAAAAATTGTGAATTGTTCTAATTCGTATGGCTCATAACGCTGCATTAATGTAGTATATGCATTGTCAAATGCTTGAGAATCATAATTTTGAGACAAACGCTGTAGCAGCTTATCTTTTAGCACCATTGTTTCATGCTTTCCCATAGGAAATTCGCGATCTGCCAATACCATATTTTCTTCGTTCAATATAACGATCTCGTAGTAATATTCTCCATGGTCTTGTAAAGAATCTAATATTTCCCCTTCTGCATCTTTCATACAAAATGGAATGTCACTTGTTTCTAAACAATCATAGATTTCCAACAAAAAAGCATCTACGATTCCTTTTTGCATAAAATCTACAACGATATCACTATGATTCACCCTTTGTAATTCTTCAGCTTCCCAAACACGATCTTTTATAAAGAAAAGCCAATGATGCTCTTTATAGTCTAACCAGATACCATCTGCAGTATCTAAGTTTAGTTTTTCATTTGTTTTATATATTGTCATATATTGCTCCAATCTCAATGATTATACAAAAAATATACGCGTAAAGAAAGAAAAAGCGCTTGTTTTGCGCTTTACTTGTTGTATGCCTTTAAAGCCTGAGCAATTTGATCAGGGCAAGACGTATTTTTAAATCCACATTGAATACCATCGAGTGCATCAATGACTTCTTGGATCTTTCTTCCCTTCACAAGCGCACCAATGCCTTTTAGATTACCATTGCATCCACCTTCTACAGATAGAGATTGAATCGTATCACCATCGATTTCAAAAGTCATTTTCCTACTGCAAACACCTTTAGGTGTAAAAACATAAGTTTCCATAAATACCTCTTTCCTTGCTTAAGATAGTAACATAAAACTGTACAAATTTGATAAAAAATGCTATTTTCTTTAACATGGTACAGTTTAAGAAAGAAC
>CALBJM010000074.1 GCA_937893225.1 uncultured Erysipelotrichaceae bacterium
GATTACGAATATTAAAATATTTTGTGATGTAATACATTTGTATAGTTACATAAAGCATTTGAAAGGGGTGTATACCTGATCCAAATGCTTTTTCTATTGCAGATATGTCATCATCGCTATACTTGTATACAAGGATTTCTTGTTTGAAAAGTGTTAAAATAAGGGTAATTGAATCAGGATGTGTATATGGAATTATTTAGTAAACCAGAAGTGTGCGTTTTAAAAGAATCAAACACAGCAGAAACATATTTACAAAAATTAGAAAAACTACTTCCTAAAGCAGAAGGAGATACGGCCAAAGCAATTGAAAAGGAAATTTTTGTCACAAAAGCAGGCATTGCGGGAGAAAACACTATCATGTATGAACTAAAGAATAGTGGTATGGATTTGGTTGTATTACATGATCTGTATTTAGAAACTTCATCTGATACTTCTGCACAGATTGATTTTCTTGTGATTACAAATAAATTGATTTTTGTTTTAGAATGCAAAAACTTATTTGGAAATATTGAAATCAATAACAAAGGTGATTTTATTCGAACGATTCGATATGGAAATAAATATTATAAAGAAGGGATTTATTCCCCGATTACCCAAAATGAACGTCATTTACAAGTAATCAAAGATAAAAAGGTTGAAAATATGGGGAAACTCATGCGCGTATTTTTGAATTCTGGGTTCGATGATTTATTTAAAAGTCTTGTAGTTCTTGCTAATCCAAAAACGGTTGTCAATGATAAATATGCAAAAAAAGAAGTAAAAGATAAGATCGTTCGTGCGGATCAATTGGTAAGTACGATGAAAGCTATGAATAAAACATCCAAAGAAGTTAAATCTTCTTCAAAAGATATGAAAATGATTGGAGAAAAATGGCTTTCGAGATGTGTTGAACACAATGATGAAAGAATTCTAAAATTTGAACAAATGATTCAAGAAGATGTTAAAGAACTAACTGAAAAAGATATTGCTGAAGCTAATGAAGAAAAAATTTGTCCTAGATGTGGTCATCCACTCATTTTGCGAGAAGCAAAAAGAGGGGAACACGCTGGAGAACAATTTTGGGGATGTTCTAATTATCCGCATTGCAGATATATTGAAAAACTATAAAAACCTAACAATAAAGCTTTTATTAAAATGAAAAAGAGGTCAATAATAGAATATGCTATTTATGCATACCTATTACAACCTTTTTTTACAAATATGTTTTAATAGAAATCACTTCTCCTATTACACGTACAGGTAATGTTTTTATTTCTTGTGGTGTGAAATACCTATTTTCTACATCTGGATTTGCGGCTTCTAAAATAACCATACGATTTTTTAATATAAATCGTTTAACAGTCACTTCATCTCCAATCAATATAACGGCTATTTTTCCATTTTCTACATGTGTAGTAGAACGAACGAGAACAAGAGAACCAGGCATTATGCCTACGCCAATCATGGAGGATCCTTCTACTTTGAGATAATAATCACCCAATTGTTTTTCTGCTAAAGAAGCATCTTCTTCTCCAAGGAAATTTTCTTGTGCGAACATATCATAGCCGCCTTTGACATAACCAACAATAGGTATTTTTACTCTTCCGTCATTTCCTTTGAGAAGTGAGCTAACATCAAAACCAACTGTCTTAGAAAGTGCCGTGCAAACTTTAGAGGTGATTTGTGTAACTTCTCCTTTTTCCCATCGCATTACAGTAGATCTGGCTACACCAAGTTTTAATGCGATTTGCGAAGTGGATAAACCACTTCTTTTTTTGTAATCTAATATAATTTCTTGTAGTGTCATATTTTTTCTAACAATATTTTAGCATAATAATGCGTATTTAAAATATAAACTATAAAAAAGTGTTGCATTTGTATTGTAATGAACGAAAATATTTCTATAATACATTTATGGAATTGTATAAAAGATATGTAGATATTGTTTTGAAGCAAACAAAACAAGGGAAAATTGAGCCATTATATGTATGTTGGGAAAATGGAAAATCCTATGCAATTGATAAGGTGCTAAGCATTGAAAGACGTGCTTCTCAAGTTGGAGGGTGCGGTGTGCGATATGTTTGTTTGATTTGTGGACAGAGAAGAAACTTATATCTAGAAAAGAATCGATGGTTTATTGAAAGCACACAGCCTTGATGAAAATGAAAAAGTAAAGTATACTTTCGCTATTATCATAGGAGAAATAAATAGAAATATGCCAATTACAGTTTTCGGTGCAGTGTTTGTAGATATCAAGGGATATCCAAATAAGAAATATATTCCTGCGGGAAGAAATGCAGGGAAAGTACTTCAAGTACATGGTGGGGTATCTAGAAATGTTGCGGAAGATATAGCGAATATTGAATTAAGACCTACATTTGTAAGTGTAGTTGATCATACGGGAACATCTACAGATGTTATTGAGAAATTAAATCGCCATAAGGTCAATACAAAATATATT
>CALBJM010000075.1 GCA_937893225.1 uncultured Erysipelotrichaceae bacterium
CTAGAAGTATTATCAAACGCAAATGATCTAGAAATTCAAAAACTTCCAGCGTATATGCAACATACAAATATTACAGTCAAGCACTTTGAACAAGGACACGTTTTTGATTTAGTGGTGAGTGTGTATTATGAACAAGAACAAGCAAGTGTTCGTATTATGGATTCACATACAAATATTGTACAAATGACAAAAAACTGGAAAGTAATTTATCAAGATGAAAATACGAATTTAAATCGAAAAACAGACCATAGTGCATTAGTCATGAAACAGATTTGGGATTTTTCACAATCCGTAGATATTGCGGATATTCAAGATACACTTAATCAACAAATCGCATATAACATGGCTATTGCCAAAGAAGGAATAAAGAATTCATATGGAGCAAATATTGGTCATGTGATTTTAAGTATGGATACCGATTGTGTAAAAACCAAGGCAAAAGCTTATGCTGCTGCGGGATCAGACGCAAGAATGAATGGCTGTGAATTACCTGTTGTGATCAATTCAGGCAGTGGCAATCAAGGAATCACTTGTTGTGTGCCAGTTGTCGTTTATGCCAAAGAATTAGGGTGTACAAAAGAAAAATTATATCGAGCTTTGGTGCTATCGAACTTAACGGCAATTTATATTAAAACAGGAATTGGTACACTTTCCGCATTTTGCGGCGCTGTAAGTGCAGGAGCTGCAGCTGGAGCTGGTATTGCGTATCTTTGTGGTGGAAAATATGAAGAAATTCAACATACAATTGTGAATGCACTAGCTATTCTTTCTGGAACGATTTGTGATGGTGCCAAGGCAAGTTGTGCTGCCAAAATTGCATCAAGTGTTGATGCCGGTATTATGGGGTACTACATGTTTAAAAATAAACAACAATTTTATGCAGGAGATGGAATTGTTGCTTCCAGTGTAGATGAAACAATCAAAAACATTGGAACTCTAGGTTCACAAGGAATGCTTCAAACTAATGATAAAATTATTGAGATGATGATTTCTTGCGATTAAGTGTCGATAAGCGAATGATTAATTGCGGTTCATATTCCATATGAACAATGCGTTTTCGTTCGCTTTTTGTTTGCTCAAGAAGAAGGTCTACAGCTTGTTTTCCTTTTTCACAAGCCCCATGGTCTACGGTTGTGAGTTGAATTTGTGGATAACTTGTTTCTGGAATATTGTCAAAACCAGCTACACTTGCCTTGACATTATTATCTTTTAAGCAGGATAGAATACCTAAGGCTGTCATATCATTATTACCAATATATGCATCAAAGCCTTCACTAAGAATTTGTTTGGTCAAATGATATCCATTTTCATACTCTCTTTTTTCAATAGGATAGGTATTAAATTGTTTCGGTGAAGAATAAAAAACCTGGGTTGTAGGAAGAATG
>CALBJM010000076.1 GCA_937893225.1 uncultured Erysipelotrichaceae bacterium
TGTCAAATGTTTGGGGATATGATTTCTTTGGGGATGATCGTACATTGGATACGCATATCAAGCTTTTGCGCAGAAACTTAGGCGAATATGCAAAATATATCGTTACATTGAGAGGCATAGGGTACCGTTTTGAAAAAGCAGATTAGCTTGAAGTGGGAAATTGGAAAATATTTACTGATTTTTTCACTATTAACTGGCATAGTTGTCTTTGTCTTTCAAATCTTGTTATTGGAGCCGATGTACGAGTCTAACAAAATCAATAGTATTAAATCTGTTGGAGAATATGTAGAAAAGTCAATAGAAAGTGATAGACTAGATGACTTTGTCGATTTTATGCAATCACAAAGTGACACGTGTATCATGGTGTATCAGACAAATGGAGAAGGAAGTAGTTCTGCATTAGGAAACAAAGGATGCATGATTTCGTCGATTACGAATTCTCAGCGTGCACAATTTGTAGCGGAAGCAATTGCCAACAAAAATCATACTTATTTAGCAAAAGTTACTTCTAGCGGGAGTGATTTTGGTGTGCAAGGCAACAGTGCTTTTGATACGATCGTGTATACGAAAGTTGTATCTAAAAAGTCGTCTGATTCTATTATCATGGTTTCAGGAAATATAACACCTGTAAATGCGACTACACAAACGCTAGCTTCACAAATGATGTATGTTGGTGCATTTATGATTTTTTCTGTAGCAATATTGACGTACTTGATGTACAAGCATATTGCTAAGCCAATTATTGGTATTACGAATGCTGCGAAGGCATTGCCAAAAGGAGAATACACGATTGATCCTAAAACAAATCGCTATAAAGAGGCTACGGATTTGAATGCGACTTTGTTGCAAGCAGCAGGTGATATTCGTAAAGCAGATAAGGCAAAGAGAGATCTGATTTCGAATGTTTCGCATGATTTAAGAACTCCATTGACAATGATTAGTGGATATGGTGAAATGATGATCGATCTGCCTGAAGAAAAAACAGATGAAAATATTCAGGTCATTGTAGATGAAACAAAGCGCTTGAATGCGCTTGTGAATGATCTATTAGATATGTCTAGGCTGCAGGATGGACGTATTCAATTGCATAAGGAAGATTTTGATCTAACACAATTACTGCAAAGACAACTCCATAAATATGACGTATATTGTTTGCAAGAAGGTTACAAAATAGAATCTCAATTATGTGATTCTGTGATTGTCAATGGAGATCAGAAACGCATTGAACAAGTCGTTAATAACTTCATGAATAATGCGG
>CALBJM010000077.1 GCA_937893225.1 uncultured Erysipelotrichaceae bacterium
GTGAACTCTTACCTACGTTAGACACGTTGGACTTTTGAAGATTGAAATCAAAATGAGCGATTTTATGGATATAAGAGGGGAGAACGGAATGAAACATAATATAAACAACAAAAATGCGACAATCCTTGTATTCCTTATTAATCTGGTATTGTTTGTCTTGCTGACAGCACCGTTCAAGCTCTGGGTTGCTGCTTCCGAGATGACACAAATGCGTCCGGCTTCAGCACTTACGCCAATTCTTGGTATGATTTTTGGATGGCCTGCAGCGTTTGGGTGTGCGGTTGGAAATCTTATCTGCGATGTGGCTGCTGGTTATGAGCTTTCGTATGCGATACTCAATAGTTTTTTTCAGATTCTCTATGCAATGTTTTGTTTCGTTATCTGGAAAAGACTTAATCGAGAACGCGATGGTAAAGAATTCCGACTTGATAGTGTGAGCAGGATTTTGAAACTTTGCTTGTTGCTAGCTTTAAATACGCTTTTGACCGTTGCTTGCACAAGCATTCTAAATCGTGCATACGATATTACAAACATTCTCTCATTTGATAATCTCTTCCTTTTTATTAATAGTTTTGATTCAGGCCTATTGTTCGGGGCACCGTTATTAATTCTTGGAAGTTTGCTGCAAATGCATCTTAAGAATATGAAAGCTGGGAAAAGTAATACGATTGTTAAATTTTCCATGAATGAGCGAATGATTCTCAATACTATCATCACTGGTGTGTGTATTTGCATTTTGGTAGGTACTGCAGTTTATGTGACTCAGAAGTATAACATCAGCAGTGTAGGTGTTTTCGGACAGGTCTATCTAGTTGAGACACTTGCTATGAATGTCTATTTTGCTCTTTCTATTGGATTTATGCACTTTACGCAGGAAAAAATTTCTCGTCCTATTGAGGAGCTTGCACAAATTGCTGAAAACTATTATGCAGAGCACTCGACTGACGCTCAACGAAAGCAGATGGAAGAAGCATGCGAGGCCTATGCGAATGATTCCAGTGAGGTTGGTGGATTGGCACGTTCATATATTTCTATGGTTCAAGATTTGGAGAAATATGTAGCTAATCTGCAAAGTGTCATGGCAGAGAAAGAGCGTATCAATGCGGAGCTAGCATTGGCGTCAGATATACAGGCACATATGCTTCCGTCGATCTTTCCGCCTTTTCCTGAACATGATGAATTTGATCTTTATGCGATAATGCATCCCGCTAAACAGGTCGGTGGCGATTTCTATGATTTTTTTATGATCAACGAAGATCAACTTGCTGTGATTGTGGCAGATGTATCTGGAAAAGGTGTTCCTGCAGCGCTATTTATGGTGATTGCTAAGGTGTTGATCAAGACGTATGCGCAGATGGGAATAGAGCCTTCAGAAGTTTTTACAACAGTAAATCGCCTTTTGTGTGATGGAAACGATGCAAATCTTTTTGTAACGGCTTGGATGGGAATCTTGGATATCTCCACTGGTACGCTTCGTTATGTCAATGCAGGTCATAATCCACCACTTATCAAACGAGCCGATGAAGGATTTGAATATCTTAGGGATCGAAGTGGATTTGTTTTGGGTGGCATGGATTTTATGCGCTATCGACAAAGTACATTATCTATTAAGCAAGGTGATCGTTTGTTCCTTTATACGGATGGTGTGACAGAAACAACGAATTTAAATCAACAACTATATGGTGAAAAAAGGTTGCAAGACTTCTTGAATCAGCATTCTTCGTACAATGCAACTGAAATGCTCTGTAATCTTCAGAATGAATTACAGGAATTTGCGGGTGATGCACCACAATTTGACGATATTACTATGCTTCTTCTAGATTTTAAGAAAAACCCAGATCATAAGTTTTCTAAGTAAAAAGTTTGAACTTGGTCACTAAAATATCTCCGGAATTTACTATACAAAAGCCATAACCAAAATTTTTTGGAAAATATATTCTTTGGTAAATAGGCGTTTTGTAAAGAAAATGAACTTCAAAATATAGGAAAGTGTCATACCTATATAGATAGTGCATTATGTTATAGTCATGTAAAAACGTATACAGTTATAAGTAGTTCGAAATTAAGAATAAAAAATAGGGCATCGTGCCGAAGCCGACCCCTAAAAAAAATTTTTGGTTTTTTGTAATGTATGCTTATTTTATACTAGCTCCTCAAAGCAGTCTAATATTTGTTTAAGAAAATTAAAGTTAGAGAGAATCAGCTCGTTATCTTTGTAAAAATCAATATTTTTAAAAAATCTATCTTTTAATTTGAGCATATTTTCTTGTGTTACTTTTCGAAGTGTATTACTTGTAACAATTTTGTTATACGTATACAACAATGTGATTATTTGAGCTATTCTTTGGTTACTCATTCTTTTTTCGTTTTGTTCGTGAACACTAGAGGACACATTACATATTTTTCTTTGCATATTTTTGTCGATGTTAAACTTATTTCTGGATGGTCGTAAATCATTTAAAATGCAATTATTATGAGCTGCTGCATTTCTGACGGATTTCGTTGTTTTTAACAAATAGTGATTATTTAACATTGTTTTATCATTCTTTTTTTCTCCACAAAACTTATAGAAATCAATTAATGAACCAAATGGTACCAATTCTATGAAAACCCAAACAGGAAGGATGATATTTTTCGTATCCGATAGATATTTATAGTAAAGATCTTTACAATACAAAGATGATTTAGATTGAGATAATTCATTAAGCAATTTATCTTTTCTTTCAATAGAAAGATTGTTGAAATAATCAGTAACTATTGCGTATCCATCTTCTTTGTTTGCTTCAAAAATAGATAATAGTTGCATCTTTGCATAATGTTCAATGTCAAGCGACATTTTTGATAAAACAGTTCGTAAATTCATGTCTATGATTGCCAAGTCTTTCAGATAAGCAAAGTCTAATGAAACATAAAGTAATGTATTACCGACTTTTCTCTTACGATAATTTTTTCTATACGAAGATAAACGAAATAGGTTATTGTTAAATTGCAAGTAATCCTTTGCTTCTCTTTCACTTATATAATTGAAAGTTATTCCTTTATCTTTTTAAATGTTGTATTTGCTCATTTATTTGTAGTAGTGGTTTTTTATATTGATTCATAATATACTCTTTTCATTGTTCGTTCCTCAGGCAAACTAAGCATCCATATTTAAAGGTAATGAAATTCTTTTTTTTGCTTATTCTCAATGCTAAGCAACAGGTCTATTGTATTTTGGTTAGGATTTAATGCTCTTAACATGTTATTACTAGTCATTTTATAGCGCTTCTTTGCGTTATATTCTATTTACATGTTTTCTTTGTGAAAATATCATAACAATTTGTTGAAAATGCGTAAACTAGTAAAAAAAACGCCTTTAAGAAGGCGCTTTTATATAGGTGCGGATAGCAGGACTTGAACCTGTACGCCGAGGGCATCAGATCCTAAATCTGACGTGTCTGCCAATTCCACCATATCCGCATTGCTTTAGTATTTTAGCAGAAAAGAAAAGGATTGGCAATACCAATCCTAACAAACATAGTTTAAATAATATGGAAGCTGTTTTCTCCACCATGGCCAATCGTGTGCAACGTCATTTCCCCAAAAATCTACCCAAGCTGGTATGTTCTTATATTCGAAGAGTTCTTTCATACGACCAGCATCTTCTTGCATTGGGACTTCCCAAGCCCCTCTACCACAACAAATGATGATGTCTCTGTGACGATACATTTCCACTTTTGGATTATCGTAATGCATGCCTTCGATATAATCTACTGGGGAATTTTGATAAACAAGATCGTCCCAATAGTTAGGAAAGAATAGACGTGCATTGTATGCACCAGATAATGCAATGCATCCAGCAAAGATGTCTGGTCTGCGTAATAAAGAATTGAGTGCATGTGTTCCGCCCATGGAACAACCAGTTGTCATAATGCCATTCGCATATTTTCCATTGTTTGCTTGTGCATTGATAGCAAAGATTCTTGGACATAGTTCATCTGTGATATAGCGCATGAATGCTTCTTGTTGTTCTATTCTCCATCGATTATCCCAAGTTGTAGAGGACCATGAGTTCACATCATTTGAATCGCAACAGAACATTTGAATACGTCCAGCTTCAATGTAGTCTTTTGCGGCAT
>CALBJM010000078.1 GCA_937893225.1 uncultured Erysipelotrichaceae bacterium
AGCATGTGTTTCTGGGGCAATTTTTGGATTTTTACATATCGTAGCATCTATACTCATTGGAAATTGGAATAATTGTGTGTATTTTATTGTATATGCAGCATGTGGATTTGTTTTGTGCATCCCTTATGAAGACACAGGTTCCATTTTTGCTAGTATCTATACACATGCTGCGAATAATTTCTTATTAACGCTATTAAAACTATGGATGAACTCATTACACTAAATGGAAAAATTACATACGTTCTCTTTCACAATGAAACCAACTATTACACTGTAGCTAAGTTTCTTGTAAATGATGAATCTGAACGCAATATCACGATTACAGGCATTCTCCCAAATATCGAGGAGGATGTCCTTTATAACGTGCATGGCTATTATGTAGAGCATCCAAAATACGGATTTCAATTCAAAGTCGAAAGCTTTGAGAAACCATTACCTAGTGAAAGAGAAGGTATCATTCGGTATTTAAGCAGTGAAAAATTTCCTGGTATTGGCAAAAAGATGGCAGAGAAGATCGTTTCTGCTTTAGGAGAAAATTGTCTGCAAGATATCAAAGAAGATCCAAATATTTTAGTGCGTGTAGAACGCATTAGTAAAAAACAAGTGGATAGTATTATTCAAGGCATCCACGAAGAAGATGATGGACTTCAGCAACTCGTAGCATTTATGAACATTCATGGTATTGGTATGCGCAATTTGATCCGTTTGAACCAAAAATATGGAAAAGAAGCACTCCAAAAG
The DNA here is from genome assembly GCA_937893225.1 of uncultured Erysipelotrichaceae bacterium. Taxonomy (GTDB): domain Bacteria; phylum Bacillota_I; class Bacilli_A; order Erysipelotrichales; family Erysipelotrichaceae; genus Bulleidia. The sequence goes on from CALBJM010000078.1 coordinate 742, forward strand.
ATCCAAGAAAATCCATACCGCGTCGTAGAAGAATTAGACGGCTTTGGATTTGCTACGGCAGATAAGATTGGGACATCTTTAGGTATAGCAAAAGATGATCCAAGAAGACTTCATGCTTTTTTGATTGCTTTGTGTGAAAACTTGTGTATGAAAAATGGAGATTCTTTCATTCTAATTGGCACGCTAGAGGAAGCATTTTTAAAAAAGACGAAAGGTTATTCTGTTGATTTTGATGCTGTTTTAGAAACTTGCGTGATGGGGCGTGCATTGGTAGAAGAACAAGGAAGGATCTATCCAAAAGTTCAATATGCATCCGAAAATGAAATTGCATCCTTTTTATGTAACTTTCCCTATAAACAATTAGAACCATGCGCTCAAGAAGAAGTCGATGCGTATTTAGATACATTGCAAAAAGATATCGGCATTCAATATGATGCTTTACAAATAGAAGCCATCCATACACTCTTTCAACAACCATTTTCCATTCTTACAGGTGGACCAGGTACAGGTAAAACAACAGTCGTACGTGCAATGGTCGACTTATTAAAAGCGCTGTATCCTCAATGTGTCATTGCGTGTTGTGCTCCTACAGGAAGAGCCGCAAAACGCTTAGCAGAATTAACGGAAACAACTTCAAGTACGATTCATTCTCTTTTACAATGGAATCTAGAAAGCAACGAATTCAAAAAGAATGAAAAAGAGCCATTGGATTGTGATGTATTGATCATTGATGAGTTTTCTATGGTCGATACATACTTGTTTGCCAACTTATTAAAAGCAAGCAAAAATGTTAAAAAGATCTGTATCATTGGAGATGAAGATCAATTACCATCTGTTTCTCCAGGTTCTGTTTTACGCGACCTCATATTGAGCAAGCAATTTCCATGTATTCGTTTGCAGCACATCTATCGTCAAAAAAATGGATCTGGCGTCGTTGCTTTAGCACACGACATGCAAACATCTACAGTACAGCTTGAAAAATATAGTGATGATGTTTCTTTTTTTGAAACAGAGGATATGTATATTCGTAATGCAATCGTACAAGTCGTACAAAGTGCTTTAGATAAAAACTATTCCATGGAAGAAATCCAAGTATTATCACCAATGTATGCAGGAAGTGCAGGCATTCATGTTTTAAATACGGCTTTGCAAGCTGCCTTTAATCCACCGCAGCCTGATAAAAATGAAATTCAAGCAGGCTATATGATATTTCGAGAAGGAGATAAGATACTGCAGCTTAAAAATCAACCAGATGAAGATGTCTATAATGGAGATATTGGCATATTGGAAGAAATCGTACCTGCAGAATATAGTGAAGATCATAAAACGACGATCGTTGTAGATTATCAAGGAAATTTTGTAGAATACAAACCAGAAGCATTCATCAATATTACATTAGCATATTGTATTTCTGTTCATAAAGCACAAGGTAGTGAATATCCAATTGTGATACTTCCTTTTTCTAAGCAGCATACCATTATGTTGAATCGAAGACTTGTCTATACCGCAATAACACGCAGCCGCAATGCATTAGTGATGATTGGCAATCAATCTGTATTTTTAAAAAGCTGTGAAGTATTGGAAAATCATCCAAGAAATACACAATTACAAGAAAAGCTAGCCAAATTCAGTAATCTTTGATAGTATTGCTAATTGCAGTATATATTTAAGGAGATATGCGTGAAAAAGAAAAAAATTGAAATGCCGCATACGTTTGTCATTATTTTTGGCGTTGTTGTTTTAGCGGCATTATTAACAGTATTTATTCCATTAGGAAGATTTGATACAAAAGAGATTTCCTATATGCAAGATGGCGTAGAAAAAACGCGTGAAGTCATTGATCCAGATAGTTTTTCTTACGTACTTGATGAAGATGGAAACAAGGTCACAAATGTGGCACCATTGTTTGGTACAGAAGATACAGGTAGACAAGGGTTGTTAAACTACGTGTTTGAAGGTCTAACAACAGGTGATAAATATGGTTCTGCCGTAGGTATCGTTGCTTTTATACTAGTTGTAGGTGGTGCATTTGGCATCGTGATCAAAACTGGTGCAGTAGATGCAGGTATCATGCGTATGATTGCGTTAACAAAAGGAAAAGACATTCTCTTGATTCCACTTTTATGCATCGTGTTTTCTTTAGGTGGTGCAGTATTCGGCATGGGAGAAGAAGCAATTCCATTTGTGTTGATCGTTGTGCCAATGTTTATCGCATTAGGATATGATGCTGTAGTAGGCATCATGTGTACATTGGTAGCTACGCAGATTGGTTTTGGTACTTCTTGGCAAAATCCATTTTCTTTAGCGATTGCCCAAGGAATTTCTGGGATTCCTGTGATGTCTGGTGCTTGGTTTCGTATTCCTTTATGGATCATTTTTACTGGTGCATTGATCGTATTTACCATTGCTTATGCAAAAAAGATTAAAAAAGATCCAACATTATCCGTTGCATATGAAACGGATGAAAGTTATAGAAAAGAATTCCAACAGACAACAAAAGATATGCCTTTTACAATTGGTCACAAGCTTGTGCTGTTGACACTTGCGGCATGCATGATTTGGATCGTGTATGGTGTCGTAGTCAAGGGGTATTATATTCCAGAAATTGCTTCCCAGTTCTTTATTATGGGAATGGTTGCAGGTATCATAGGTGTCGTATTTCATCTTAATGATATGTCAATCAATGATATTGCTAGTTCATTTGCTAATGGGGCACAAGATATGACGTCTGCTGCACTTTGTGTTGGCATGGCACAAGGCATCATTATTGTTCTTGGTGGAACAAGTGCAACGGATGGGACCGTATTAAATACGATCTTGTATACGATTTCTAATGCTTTGCAAGGTTTTCCGTCCGTTGTGTCTGCTTGGTTTATGTACGTGTTCCAGTCCATCTTCAATTTCTTTGTTGTTAGTGGCTCAGGACAAGCTGCTTTGACGATGCCAATCATGGCACCTTTAGCAGATTTAGTAGGTGTGAGTAGACAAACCGCCGTACTAGCTTTCCAATTAGGCGATGCATTTACAAATATGATCGTACCAACTTCTGGTGTATTGCTTGGTGCTTTAGCAGCAGCAAGATTGCCTTGGGGCAAATGGGCAAAATTTCAAATCAAATTTCAGACTGTTTTGTTTGTTATGTCTACAATAACGATGGTGATTGCGGTAGTTGTCAATCTAACATAAAAGTGATATTATTCTTCTCGTAAATCGTTGAGGAAGGTAAGTAGCAATATATTCTTTGTGTAGAGAGAAACAGGTTGGTGCAATGTTTCCTAAGATATAGTTGTGAAGCTGCTTCTAAGAGTATGTGAAAGCATAACGTGTTTCCGCGTTAAGGAACAATTAAGGTGCACATATATAATATGTGAATCAGGATGGTACCGCGTGAACAACGTTCCTGTGTTTCAGGAACGTTTTATTTTTGTTTAGGAGGAATTATGCAGAAGAATTTAACAGGTAATCAAATTCGTCAAATGTATCTAGATTTCTTTAAATCCAAAGGATTTATGATTGAGCCAAGTGCGAGTTTGATTCCACACAATGATCCAACACTTTTATGGATCAATGCAGGTGTATCAACACTCAAAAAGTATTTTGATGGTACAGAAAAACCAGCATGTCCACGTATTGCCAATGCACAAAAGTGCATTCGTACTAACGATATCGAAAATGTAGGTAAGACAGCACGTCACCATACATTCTTTGAAATGCTTGGAAACTTTTCTATTGGAGATTATTTTAAGAAAGAGGCAATTCCATGGGCTTGGGAATTTTTAACAAGCCCAGAATGGATTGGTCTAGATCCTGAAAAATTATACGTTACAGTTTATCCAGATGATGAAGAAGCCTATGATCTTTGGGTCAAGACAGGTATGATCGAATCCCATATTTCTAAGAATGCAGATAACTTCTGGGAAATCGGCAGAGGTCCAGGTGGACCTGATACAGAACTTTACTACGATCGTGGTGAAAAATATGATCCAGAAGGTATTGGCGAAAAATTATTTTTCGATGACATTGAAAATGATCGTTATGTAGAGCTATGGAATATCGTATTCTCTCAATATGATTGTAGACCTGGAGAAATGCCAAGAAGTGAATACAAAGAACTTCCACAAAAGAACATTG
>CALBJM010000079.1 GCA_937893225.1 uncultured Erysipelotrichaceae bacterium
AGAGCTTCTTCTTTTCTTCTTCTGGATCAGAAAGTTCACAACTAGGAATATAAAGCGTTCCTCCTGTAATCGTTTCTACTGTTAAATCACCATCGAGTGCATCACACCACTGTGCTTTACACATTTTTTGCATGATAGCACTTTGTCCTTCATTGACAGAAAGTACATTTCCATCCAAATCTTTCATCAGAACATGAATTGGTGCAGATGGTTTTAGATCATTTGTATTTTTGACTTCACGGATCTTAGAAATTGCTGAAATCAAACGGTCCATGTCTTTGCATGTGCTAGTATCGATATTAGCAATCTTTTCTGGCCATGTTTCTAAGCATACTGATTCTTTACCATGCGGCAATGTTTGATAGATTTCATCTGTCACAAATGGCATATATGGGCTTAACAATCTTACGATTGCATTCAATACGACATACAAAGTTGACTGTGCACCCTTCTTAGCTTCTTCATCAGCTCCATTTAATGCAGACTTACTCATTTCTACATACCATGAACAGAAATCATCCCAGACAAAAGAATACAATTCATTGCCAACTAAAGCAAATTCATATTTTTCCATATTTGCTGTAACAGAATCAATCGTTGTATTCAATTTATTCAAGATCCAATTTTCACAAGGTCCAATGTGTGTTAAATCTACATCTTTTTCGCTCATTCCTTCAGGCAAATTCATTAATACAAATCTTGAAGCATTCCAAATCTTATTGATAAAATTCCATGAAGCTTCGACTTTTTCAGGAATATAACGCATATCTTGACCAGGTGTTGAATTCGATACCAAGAAGAAACGCAATGCGTCTACGCCATATTCATCAATGACTTGCATAGGGTCGATACCGTTGCCTAAAGATTTACTCATCTTTCTACCTTGTGCATCTCTCACTAAACCATGGATCAATACATCCTTAAATGGACGATTATGCGTAAAGTGTCTTGCATCAAAAGCCATACGTGCAACCCAGAAGAAGATGATGTCATATCCAGTTACCATAACACTTGTAGGATAATATCGCTTATAGTCTTCTGTTTCTTCAGGCCAACCTAATGTAGAGAAAGGCCACAATGCACTGGAGAACCATGTATCTAAAACATCTTCATCTTGTGTCCATCCTTCTCCTTCTGGTGCTTCCATGCCAACATATGTTTCGCCTTTATCGTTGTACCATGCTGGAATTCTATGGCCCCACCATAATTGTCTAGAAATACACCAATCTTCAATATTTTCAAGCCATTGCGTGAACGTCTTTTCAAATCTTTCCGGATAAAAATTGATCTTCTGTTCAGGGTCATTTTGATTTTTCAAAACATCATCAGCTAATGGTTTCATCTTAACAAACCATTGTTGAGACAAATATGGTTCAAC
>CALBJM010000080.1 GCA_937893225.1 uncultured Erysipelotrichaceae bacterium
ATCTCTTTCTCATTTCTCCTGTTCCTGCAGATACTACGTCAATGCATCCCCATGTTGTATAGCCAATGCAGTCTACACCATTAGCAATAGCTTTATCCATTGCTTCGATATGTTTTCTGTAGTAATCAATTCTAAATGGATCATGAATAGAACCATCTGCTTCTACAGTATCGTATGCACCTAAACCATTTTCTACGACCATCATAGGAATATTGTATCTCTGATACATCATTTCTAGATAATACTGTAAGCCATCAGGATCAACTGCCCAACCCCAATCAGAATATTCAAGATATTCATTCTTAGCACCAGCAGAGAAATTACCTGAAACCTTATCTGTAACCTTATGTGTTGTCACAAGAGAAGACATATAGTAAGAGAATGTATACATATCCACTGTACCTCTTGCCAAATCTTCCAAATCTTCTTCTGTAATATCTAAAGTTACATTATGCTCATTCCAAAGTCTTGTTGCATAAGAACCATACGCACCTAAGCACTGTACATCACCACAATAGTAGATGTTCTTTTCCCATTGGTGCTGGCAAGCAAGGATATCCTTAGGATCACAAGTTGCTGGATAATTTGTAATACCACAAATCATGCACCCAATCATATTGTTTGGATCGATTGCATGACCAATTTGTACAGCCTTTGCACTAGCTACAAATTTATAATGCAAATGTTGATATGCTTCCTGGTATTCTTCATCACTGTGTTGTCCCCCAGCAAAATCAAGGAACATAATTGTATTATTAATTTCATTAAATGTTAGCCAATTGTGTACAAGTCCTTTATATTCTGTAAAGCATGTTGTTGCAAATCTAACAAAATGATCAATTGTTTCACGATTTGTCCAACCACCACAATGTTCTTCTAAGTACAATGGTGTATCGAAATGCCAAATTGTTACTAATGGTTCAATACCATACTTATGCATTTCCTTGAACATATCTCTATAGAATTCAACACCTTCTTTATTAGGCTCCTTTTCTAGTCCAGTTGGATACAATCTAGACCAAGAAATAGACATTCTAAACTGTTTAAATCCCATTTCCGCAAACAATGCAATATCTTCTTTATAATGATGATACCCATCTACTGCTTCATGATTTGGATAATGATACTCATCTAATACTGCATACTTTGCACCTTCAGGTAATTTATCATGTTGTTCAAGAACACCATGATTTCCATCTTTATCAATATATGTTACTTTTCTTGTCTCGCTCACTGTGCCACCTGTTGTGACATCTGTCATAGCTGGGCCTCTACCACCAAGGTTCCAACCACCTTCATACTGATTGGCAGCTACTGCGCCACCCCACAAAAATCCCTCTGGAAAATGTGCCATGTTTTCTCTCCTTTTATTAACTATAATTATTTTATCAAAGCGTTTTCATTATGCCTACATTTTTTCAAGAAACAAAGTTCCAGTTTTATACGCACACTAATTTGCCATATTTTTGATCAATCCAATAATGCATATCACACATATCTGCTAGTACTTTATTATGTGTAACCATAATGATTGTTTTGCCTGCTTTGCTTAATTCTTGAAATATATGAATCACTTGTATCCCAGTCTCATGATCTAAATTTCCTGTTGGTTCATCAGCAATAATCAATGGTGAATTCACAGAAAGTGCTCTAGCTATAGCAACTCTTTGTTGTTCTCCACCAGACAACAATGACGATTTGCTTTTTGCTTTTCTTTCATCAATCCCCAATGCATTTAATATGGTAAGGCATTCTTTTTCACTGATCATCTTTCGATTATCGGTTATATTAGATGCAATATAAATATTTTGTATTGGCGTAAGATAAGGAATCAAATTGTAATTTTGATAAACCATAGATACACAATTTCTTCTATATCTCTCTAAGCCTATATTCTGTATTTCATCACCTTCAAAAAGAATTTCTCCATCGTATTTTGTATCTAATCCACCTAGACAATAAAGCAATGTAGTCTTTCCTGCACCAGATTCTCCTGTAATACTATAAAACTTTCCCTTTTCAAAGGTTGCAGAAGTATTCGAAAAAATTTCACGTATGTGATCACCATCATAATATTTATACGACAAGTTCTTAATTTCTAAAATCGTATCACTCATATACCGCTCCTCGCATTTGTTTTCTAATATTCAGTTTTCTGATCCGCAGAGTTGTAAAGACAACAGATAGACAAATCATCAACAATATTCCTATGATAGAAAAAATTCCACAAGCAAAAATATTTCTAGGTTCTACAAATATATTTGGTTGTATGGTTTTTAACGATTGCCCTGTCAAGGTGTTCATTTGTGCATGAATTTGAAACATATCCCCGTATATTTGTTTTTCTAATATAGAAGATACAATGTATCCAAGACCTGTACCAATAACGATCCATACTAAAGACACAATAAAATACATATCTATATAAAAATGCAGCGTTGTTCGTTTTCTTTCTCCAAGTGCCTTTCGCACGCCAATATCATGTGCATTCTTTTTTTGCATGAAAGATGTCATTGCAAACAAAGATACTACGGACAAGATCCATATACCTAAAAAGATAAATTCATAAATATACCGAATTCTTTGAATAGACTTAAGCAATGAACCAAATTCACTTACATTCGTTTGTAAACCAAGCTTGGCTTGTGCGCCACCTTCACTTGTTATCTGAGAAAATTTTCTATTTTCTTCTAAAGAAAACGCATTAAATTTTTCCACAAAGCGACTATATCCTTCAATATTCTTTGCAGAAAATGTAATATTTACTATTTCTATCGGTGAAACAACCATACCTGTTTTTTCATCATACATTCCATAATAATATGGATATTTTTCTAAAAGAGAAAAAATCGTACTATTGCGTACTATTGCTGGAGAAGTTTTTATAACCGTATCTTCACTAGACAAAGCCCAACGATTATCCTCATAAAACCCAATCACTTGCAATTCCACGTTTTTACTATTTTGATTAAATGGATCTACAATTGTATACACATCTCCAATTTTTATGCCCTCTTGTTTTGCTCGTATTGGTAAAATGACTGTCCCCTCTACCAACTCATTTGCATAACAATCCTCGAGTTGAATCCCATTTTTTTCAAAATACTCGATATCTTTTAAACCATATAAATAATTTTCTGTATTTGTTGTGCTTGTCTGAACAATTGTATCAATTGCTAAATTATAGTTAGAATATTCTAGATTATCATCTTTGCACAACTGATCCAGATCCATCATAAATATCTGCGTTATATTTTGATTTAAATCAGCATCACTTGCAAACAAAGAATTCTCAGATTCTTTAGAATAAAAGCCTTCATTTTTGAAGGATAAGCGCATATCTAAAGAATTTGCAAGATTTGTTTCAATTGTATTCCCTGAAATAAAAAACAAACACAGTGAAAAAAGTGTCGCAGAAAAAATAACAATAGGAATGTAGAATAAAAAATCACGTTTCTTACTCTTAATCGTATCTTTTAATATATTCCATCGTTGCTTTTTCATTCTAATCCTCTCCACCAAACACTTGTCTTGGATGAAAGCTACAAATCATTTTTCTACAAACAAGTAAGCAACAAATACAGCTCGCAAAAACATACCCTATTAAATTCATAAATATATATGGTGTCATTTTCAACATAGATTGCATCTGTTGCGCTGATATATGTATCTCATTCAAGCTAAAAGCATACTTACTCGATTGCAAAAGCACCGAGTTTCTATCTGAAATTGATGCATTCAATAACCATAGTCCAAATTTGCGAACACATACCAAAGCTATCGGAAAAGCAATACACGCGCTTAATACAATAATGATTGCCGTTTCGATAGCCATCTGTATGATTAATTTTTTCTGCTTTTCTCCTAAGGATTGCAACAAAGTTAATTCCCTCTATTTTTCAAACAATGCATACATGTACTAACAATAACAACGATAAGTGTTACTATGCCAACGATCCATAACAAATATGAAAATGATGATAAAATTGCAGAAATATATGTATATACAGGTGCATCCTCCATCAAAGAAGAATTAATTTGAATTTCACCACTTTTATACGCATCAGATTGTTGAATGTACTTTATCAAGTTTTCTGTTGTTTCTAAATTCTGCATTTCAAATGTTACAGGATGTACATAGTCCATATCTTCTATAGGTATTGTTTAATTTAATGTTTCTGATGCATTATCTTTTTGAAATTGGATTGCTTCTTGTTTGATCTTTTCAAGTGCTTTTAATGGAAGGTAAATTGGCAATTCCAAAGAACCATCCTCATTTTCAACACAACTCTTTCCTGACGAAAGTAAATACGTCCCTATGATTCTCAAATTCCACTCTTTATAAGAAATCACATTTTTTGATTCATCAAGTATAGATGTAGACACTGTAAACATATCTGAAGAATTTTGTAAATCCGGATTTGTTGTATACCATTTAGCAAACACTTCCGTCGGGATAAAACAAACCATTTCTCCACTATTGATTTCATTTTCATCAAAAAAATCCGAACCATTTTTCCGATACACCATTATGTTATTATTTTGAATTTCACTAATACTTTTTTGAGAAACACCTTTCAGCGTTATTTTATGCATATCTGAAAAAGCGCTTTCAACAGACGAATAAACATCTTTTGAACCATCTGAATGATACCTAATTGGTCGTATAAGCCTAGCTTGTGAAGAAACAGAAAGATCATAATTTGTGATTCCTTCTTGAGAAGAATAATCATGAATACAATCAATATATTCTTTTTCTTTTTCAAAAAATTCATTTTCTGTAGATGATTTCTGTAAAGGTGTAGTAATTGCAGAAAATACAGAAACGCGCATATCAGTGTTTTGTGATAGAACAGAATCTAAGACATTTGTTAATTGTGTTGTGAGGAATGTGCAAATAAAAAGTGCCGACAAAAAAACATACATCATCAATTGCCTAATATATGAAAAAGGCTTATAGCGAAAATGATAGAGTATTCTTTTAAACATTATTACCTCAATATCCCATAAATGTTATAAAAGGAATCTTCTCCTATAATAAGATTCCTTTGTATTAATTTCACAATAAAAAGCCTGTTTTTGTTCCTGTACCACCTGAAACAGATAATGTGTAATAAATATGTTTTCCAGAAATTGACGTAGAAAAACTAAGAACTTTTCTATTACCTGTTACTGAAGTCACACGAAAATCTGCACTTTTAACATTGCCTGCTGAATCTGCGGTATATGTTCCAGAAATAGTTGCATATATACCATTGCCAACAGATACTCGCTTGCTAATTTCATGTGCTATTACCCGAGGAGTAATACTGTAACTGCAAATAGCTGAATCGACATTATTTTCTGCATAAATAGGTGTAGATGGAAGTGCTAATAGAGCAGCAATTGACGCAATCATTATTTTTTTTCATATAAGACCTCCTAGCGTATTATTGAAGATTCAAAAACAAATCATTCACAATATACACTTCTACTTAAGGAAAGAATAATGTATATTATCCAAATATACAATCCATGAAACCGATTATTTTTATTAGTTTCCATTTGATCATGAAAACGTTTTTATATTCTAATCGTATAGTAGTTGTTAATTCTTCATTTTTCTGCACGCTTGTCCATACGACTGGCTTGATATGATTCATATACTTCGGACCAACGATTTGTCTATCCAATTTTCAGATTTCACCTCACGATGAATGCCATTGGATCCAACTATATCTTAATGACTATAGTCCTTGACAAAGAGTACGTTTTGCAAATATGTATTAATGAAATTGTAAAAATGTGGCTTTCTAGAGTACATATCACAACATGTAAATGAAAAAATACCGGATGCCCCGTCCGGTATTGATTCATTATTTTGCATTCATATGTACTTGAGGAGGACACATTTATGCGCGGAGCCATTATGCCTTTTTCCGTTTGCCCAAAACGGATACTCCGTTAGTTCGAGCTACCATCTAAAGAAGTGTTTATATTGGAAAGAGTAATGGTTAGCTCTAACTAACTATTATATTAGCGTAGGCTAACTATCTTGTCAACAAATTATATTCATATTTTTATAATTTTATGAACCTCAAATGATAATATCCTATAAATGGTATAATACCTCTATTCATATATGGAGCTGTACGCAGAATATCATAATCTTTTATACTTTCTTCTTATATCCACAATCGCAATATGGGCCACCTGAAGCAATTGTATACTTACGTATAAAATGACTTGCTCCTCCTGCTTCGCTCATTGTGTAGTCCAGTTGACATAATGCTGGTGTCAAATCATACAATCCCAATTTTTTCATAAGTGTGCAGATTCCGCATACAGTAAAACGAGCTTCATACCCACTGCCATCCGGATATTCCAAATATTCCATATTCCATGAATATGGATTTCTGTCTCCTGCTTTCAAAGCTGCAGTAGCTTTCATGGCCTCTATGTCTTCTTTTGTAAACTTGTGCTTTCCACTCATTCTGCAGAACCATTTCATTGGCATTGTCATCATGGATGCTGCATAGTAATCTGTCAATTTTTCTACAGATGGGCGTTCTGGAAAAGCTAGAATAAATGCTCCAAGCATTGCACAACTTATAATATTCATGGCGAATCTGTCTTGTTTTTCAAATGTAGGTAATCTTCTGATGGTATCTTTGTATTTCAGATGTGCTTTACAGGTGATATCTTTTGCCATTTTTTTATCATAGCCGCATATTTCAACAAGATTTTTTCGAAAAGAGCTTACAAAAATTATCCACATGCCAGCTGGCTTTCCTATGTATTTCATACTATCTATTCTCCTTGAAAAGCTACCTTTACTATCTGCATTTTCATTGTATGATCACCAAGCCACGCAAGAAAGCGAAAAAATCTGCTAACAGATGAATTTTTCAAATCATTGTACCCAAGCATATATCCACGGCTTCTCACGCATAATCGTCTATCCCATGCACCAATTTCCTTTTCTGCATCTGCTACAGCAAAATATGCATCTGTATTTTTGATTTTTGCACTCTTTAGCCAAGTCTTCGCAATCATTTTGACTGCCATCTGATTTGCTGCATCAAATACCAAAACACATCCAGGAAAAGTATCCGCCATTCTTTGAACAATC
>CALBJM010000081.1 GCA_937893225.1 uncultured Erysipelotrichaceae bacterium
ATTGACGGGAAAAAGTACATTTATGGTTGAAATGATGGAGGCTAATGTAGCCTTAAGGTATGCCACAAAACATTCCTTGATTTTATTTGATGAAATTGGCCGAGGAACGGCAACATATGATGGTATGGCCTTAGCACAGGCTATGCTTGAATATATTGATGAGGCTATTGGTGCTAAAACACTTTTCTCAACGCATTATCATGAATTAACAGAATTAGAAAAGGAACATGAATCTATGCATAATGTGCATGTAGATGTTCGGGAAGAAAAAAATGAAATAGAATTCAGATATAGAGTCGTAGAGGGAAAAGCGGATAAATCATACGGTATAAATGTGGCAAAACTTGCTCATTTACCTAAGGTGGTTTTGGATAGAGCTTCTTCTTTGCTGGTAAATTTTGAAAATCAGGACAATAATCAAAATTATCAGCCAAGTTTATTTGTGATGGATCAAGTACAACCTGAAAAATCAAAATTATTACAAAGATTACAAGAATTAGATATTGATTCAATGACTCCACGAGAAGCTTTAGATTGCTTATATGAGTTAAAAAAATTAAGTGAAAAAGTTGATTTGTAAATATGAAATTCATATGAACAGAGGTGTAAAATATGGCAAAAATACATGTTTTAAGTGAACATTTAACCAATATGATTGCAGCTGGTGAAGTTGTAGAAAGACCAGCAGGCATTGTAAAAGAATGCGTGGAAAATAGTATAGATGCACAAGCAACCGTTATAGAAGTAGAAGTATTTCAAGGTGGTATTGAAAGAATCATTATTACAGATGATGGATGTGGAATGGATCATGAAGATGCACATTTGGCTTTTATGCGCCATGCAACAAGTAAGATGCATTCAGAAGAGGAATTATTTAATATTCAAACCATGGGCTTTCGAGGAGAAGCTTTGCCAAGTATTGCTTCTGTTGCGCAAGTAGAATTACAAACCAGTGATGGAAAAGAAGGTACATTATTGCGATATAATTATGGAAGTTTAGATGTAGATGAAACTTGTAATTGCCCAAGAGGAACCAAATTAGATGTTTCTGGATTGTTTGTTAAGACACCAGCTCGTTTTAAACATTTAAAAAGTATTTCTTATGAGTTTTCTATTATTGCAGATTTGATGAATAAGATGGCATTATCCCATCCAAACATTCGATTTAAACTTTCTCATGATGGAAGAGTTGTCTTTCAAACAAGTGGAAATAAGGATATACAAGAAATTTTATATCAGATGTATGGTAAAGAAGTGGCACAAAATGCAATTCCTTTTGAAGGAAGCAATAGTGACTTTCATATTCATGGGTATGCAATCCAGCCAAAAATTAATCGAGCTACAAAATATTTTATGTTTCTAACTTTAAACACAAGACTTATTCGAAGTGTGGCCATCCAAAAAGCAATCATAGACGCCTATAGCGATTATATGCCATCTAATAGATATCCAATTGTTGTTTTACAAATGGATTCAGATACTCAATTAGTGGATGTTAACGTACACCCTAATAAATGGGAAGTTCGTTTATCTAAGCAGGGAGAAATGCTTGAATTAGTGAAAAAAACGATACAAGAAGCTTTAAATGCATCTTTAAAAACAGTAAGTGTTTCCAAGCCAGAAAAAAAGAT
>CALBJM010000082.1 GCA_937893225.1 uncultured Erysipelotrichaceae bacterium
TATTTTGGTGCAGAAGATTTTAATTGCTGTTGCTTAATATCTTTTAATTCCTGACGGACAGAAGATCTATCCATAATAGCTGTTGATTTTTTTCTTTCGACGGTTTTCTTCTTGTTTTCTCTCTTCAATGTTTTTGAAGATGGCTCGAACGGAGTACCGTCCTTGCTTGCCCGAGCCTTGATGGGGTTTGTTTTTTCATCCATCAATTTAGATAGTAATGCATCATGCTCTTCATCACTTAAAGGCTTTGCATCTTTGATTTTTTGTTGTGACAATACGGATTCACGAATGGCTTTTGTATCAATAGTAGCTAGATCAAATTTATCTACCATTCTTGATATCTTCGATGCATCTTCAGCTTTGACCATGATGTCTACAATTCCATCTGTATTGTTCTTTTCTTTTAAAACAGAGTAAAGAACACCATAATATTTGGCTTCTTCATAAAACTTTTTTAAATCTGAATGATGAATCGCAAATACTTTTAGTTCCTTATTGGATTTTAAAAGGTTATCCAAGTTTGTTTTTCCTTTGATTTTCTTGTTGTCACTAATAATTGTATATAGAGTAACGGCCAAAGATTTAGCAGCGGTGCCACCAGCTTTTAATCCAATTTCTGCAGCTACCTGAATACCTTCTAATGTCATCTTCATCATTTGATCTGCAGTATCGGCACTGTTCATAAATTCAGACTCCTTTCGTATTCTTTTTGTGTTTGCATACGTTCAGCTTCTAATGCATTCACCATTTTTAATTTTTCTTCAATGTCAGGTACTCTCTTTTCTATATCATCGCATATACGGATTTCCTTTTTCCCATGTGCAATTTTAGAAGTGAGCGTATCTCAATCTTGTTCCAACTGTTGTTTTAAGTCTGGATCACGGGTTCTTTTGATTTTGTTGTAGATGGATCTTCTTTGATTCATCCAGTTTTCTATTTGATCATTTAAAGCCAATTTAAAAGCAAGCACATCTTCAATGGATTCAAGATTATGCTTGCCAATAAGCGTATTTTCATTTGTGATTTTGTCCATATAAATCAAATCCTTTCTAAGTGATGGACTGGGATATTTTTGCGGTATTCCTTTTGGTCGTAAAATACCCAATTCAACACAATATCGAATATACATTGCTTTGATTCCTTTTAGTTTTGTATGATTACCTTGATATTCTTTACAGGGGATAACATCAGGAACTGCAGATTGCATTGGAAACAGAAAGTTACTATTCATGCGTTCCATCAAATGTTCTTCATCATAACGATTATCACGTGTGAGTTTATAAAAGCGGAATGTTCTTTTGGATTGTGGATGTTTTAAAGTCCAATGTTTTCCATTTAGGTTTACACCATATCCAATTTCTTCAAGAGCTTCTTGAAACTGTTCAGGAGTTCTTGCATACAATAAAACAGAATCGACATCATAACGAATCAGTTTTCGCAAATAGATAGCATCATTATTTTCGGCTTTCCATTCTCCATAATTGATTGCTTTACCTTCCGGTTTTGTAATGACAGTTAAACCATGTTCTTTACAAATAGCATCATTTAATTCTCGAAAGTGATCAATATCGACTTTCTTGTTGTCATACTTTTTACCATCTACCCAGGAAACGGAATTTACCACAAAATGATTATGAAGATGTTCTTTATCCAAATGAGTAGATACAACCACTTCAAATCGGTTGCCCCACATTTGTTTAGCAAGCTGAACACCAAGTGCATGACATTGTTCTGGTGTAACTTCACCTGGTTTAAAAGACTGTACAGCATGAAAAGCAAGTCTTCCATCCATCTTGTTGTAAGAAAGTTTTGTGTTCATCATTTGTTTTAATGCCGAACGAGGTTCACAATTAATCCCAGTAATAAATTCTTTTTTGTTTGTTTTATAGCCTTGGGTAGTATAGGAAAGAACTTCTTTTAAACCATCGCTCATATCTTCTTTTGTCTTGTTTGGATTTTTAATATAGTTAAGAACGCGATTTAAATCATCTTTTACTGCCCATATTTTAGTGATTGCCATAGCTTCTCCTTTTAAAAATAGTTTGTAGGCCCATTAAATTGAACTTATAAATTAAAAAGGCAAGAATTTCTTCTTACCTAAATCTTATTTATCACTTTTACTTTTTAAGTAATATCCACCATTTCTATTCGAACCACGATGTTCTACATAAGCAGTCAAATTTCTTTTTAACTCATTTTTTATCATGTCTCTACTCACTGATGGAGAAGTTGTCTGGATTATTTCTGTTAGTTTTATTGTGCTTATTCCTGGGTTTAGTTTTAAAGCTTTCATTATTTCTAATCCTAAATCACTTATTGGGTCAGTTATTGGGTCAGTTATTGGGTCAGTTATTGACTCGATTTCTTGATAATTGACATTAGGTAACGTGACGAAAAAGAAATTTTCCGTTGCTTTAAACTCAGGTTTAACGTCGTAATTCTTATAGCTTTCGATTGTTCTAGGAATTCCTGTACCAAAATTTTCTATCATTCCTAATTTATCAAATACATGTACTAATCGTGGATTACGATATGTATGTACACCATTCATAATATCATCCATAGATGCATTAAATATTCCACCAGGACTAGTGATTTTTGCCTTGTCAGGGAAAAATTCAATTTTGATATTCGAACGTATGAAGTAATTGGCGTGACATATTGCATTTAAAACCATTTCACGAATAGATGCACCTGGATAAGATTTTGTTTCGATTCGCTTAAACGAACTTCCGTCAATTATAACTCGTAAATCATTTAATCTTTCGGCCTGCTCCTCCACATTTTTTAAAATATTCACTAGCGAACCCTTAAAGCTCTTTTTGATTTTGAAATTCATTTCCGAATCGTATTCTGCAACTTTGACAACAATTTCTGATTAATCTGACAGCAAATAAGCAAGGTTGGTATATTCGCCTGATTTAGCTTTCAACCCCAGTGTATTCATTAATCGAGGTGTTGAATTGATATCATTTTCTTCAAGTGTTCGTTCAAAAGCCTTGAATGTAAGATCCTGTTCATCTGAAATATCATCTTCATAACTGTAGCTATGTGACTCCATTATCATACGTAATATTTCATCGTCATTAGCCTTACGTTTACTTCTGCCAACACGAATATATACACCTGAAGGTTTTGGACCTTTTTCTCTTAAATAGTATGGTTTATTTGTTCCTTTAGAAATATTAATAACCAACACATCATCACTATTGAAATAATATTGAATCAATCCTGAAGGTTTTGGAAAAAATGCTTCTTGAATCCAATTTCCTAATTTTAAATCTACTTTATCTTTAGAACTGTCATCCTTAATACCTGTAATACTTCCATCATCTTCAACACCTACATAAATGGTTCCACCATCACTATTAAGAAAAGCAATTATTTCGCTTTTGACTTCATCAATCAATTCTCGTTTTAATTCTGTATGTTCATCTTCAAAATATTTAGTCATCTTATAGCGTCACCTCTAATCCCAATGATATATATAATGACTCAATAAATCAATGGAAAAGAAATATATTTCAAAAGATCTATTTTAGTGTGGTTTTGTTTCTAAAACTTATTCAGTTATATCTATCGGTTGTCGAATCAAAATCATAATCTCATTTATTTGATCTTGCAGCTTTTCATAATTTTTCATGTAAAAGGATTTATCCATTGTATTTTGTGTATAAACAGATATTGCGATTTGATTCAATTTTTCAGAAATCTCTCTTAAGATTTCGATTACTTCGATTAATTCTTTGCTTGGTACAGGCCTAGGTACTAAACCGTTTATACACATTCGAAGGTAAGATTCACGAGATAGATTTGATTCTTTAACTAACATATTTAAATGATCAAATTCGTATTCATTTAAACGTAATGTAAATTGTTTAGTTCTTTTCCTCATATATCTTTTATTAAATACTCCTTCAATCTAAATAAAAAACAGTCGGAATTTCCAACTGTTTTCCAAATTTTACAAGATTTTATTTAAATCTCTTGCTTTGTATAGTAATCGTCTTACTTCCATCACATTATCAATGACAACATAATATACAACGTAGTTTTTAACATAAATTCGATAATATGGATATTTTCTTTTCTTTAAAGAACGATATGGTTCAAAGGAAAGAGGTGATTTTGAACGTTCCAATATTGCCGTTTCAACTTCATCAATTAAATTTTCTGCAGCTTTAGGATTATTTAGAACATTAGAAATGTAAAAGACAATTTCATTTAAGTCCTTTTTGAATATTGGAAGATATCTAATTGAATAGTTATTTTGTTTCATGCAAAGATGCTCTTACAGAACTAAAAACATCATTGTGAGATAATCTTTCATTTGTTGTAGCAGCTTGATGGTCTGCTTCGTCTAGTTTCATTTCGATGTTTTCAGTTAATTGCGCATATTCTTCTAAACTTAGAACAACCATAGAACCATATCCATTCTTGGTTAAATAAACAGGTTCGCCATTATTCACAATTGATTCAATTTCAGGAAATTTGTTTCTTAAATCTGAAACAGGTCTAATATTTATCATATATGCGTCTCCTTTCTAGCGCCATTTATGATATCCATATTTTATCAAAATTTTATCATACACTCAATAGATGTGATGGGTCTTAGGGATATTCCCTAAGTACTTGTCTTTGGATATCCAAAGACGTTGCTTGTTACAACTGTAGACATTAATGGACTACAGCTTTTTTCTTGTCCGAAATCAAATCTGCAAGATCTTGATCCATTTTTTCGAACATTTCTTTTTTCTGATTCAATAATTTTAGATTCGTAGTTAGAACATTATTTTCTTCCGAAAGTATTTTAATACGTTCTTCATTTTTGATTTTTTTCTTTTCAATATTGGCAATTCTTTTAACGATGTCTTCGTACTTTATCATTTTAAAATCTCCAACCTCTAATGAAGTAATTGCGAATATTTATGTTTGTTAATTCGCTTTTCATAGTCATCTGCTTTTTCTAAAATGTGTTCGTCCTTATCATAATGATACAAATGATCGGATAACTTTTTATCCGGAGGTACTTTATCAGAGTTGTTGACAGAACGAAGCATTTCTTTAACATGATCAATATTCAAAGAGGGTGAATCACATAATGCAATACACTCATCCGTTGATGATGGAATGATATATAAGTCATGTTCCAATTTTTCAGCTAGATCATTTAGAACTCCGGCATAGAACATTGTGGCTGCACCATCTGTTTTATGTTCATTTGTCAGAACAACAAGTTGATGTTCTTTTTCTTCCAGGGCTATGTCGTTTGGAATTCCCATTAACATAGTTTCTAATGC
>CALBJM010000083.1 GCA_937893225.1 uncultured Erysipelotrichaceae bacterium
TGTAAAAGATGCTAATGGAAATGTAATTGCCTCATGGACAACTGTAGAAAATGAAAACAAGACAATTACGATAGCATCTGGCACATATACATTACATGAAGATAGTGCACCAGTAGGGTATATGGTTGCGAATGATATTGCATTTACTGTAGATGCAGAAGGTAAGATTACTGTTAATGATGAAAGAGTAGATAAAGTAACTATGGTAGATACAAAGACAAGTATCAGCGTATCTAAGGTAGATGGTAATGATGGCCATGCATTAGAAGGAGCACGTTTTCAGATCTTAAATGGTGATGAAGTAGTCAATGAATGGGATTCAACTAGTGAAGCATATACGGTTGAAGGCCTTGCAACAAATGTTCCATATGTATTGCGAGAAACAAAAGCACCGGAAGGATATTTGTTAGCACAAGATATACCATTCCAGATTTCTGCAGATGGAAGTGTTGTTTCAGATGCATTGGAAGAAGGAAAACTTGTTGTGAAAGATACACCGATTTCTAGCACATCTTATAGTGTAAAGAAAGAATGGAGTGATAATGGAACAACAGGTGTTGTATTCCCAGAATCTGTGCATGTGAAGTTGATGGAGAAGTGCAATGGTATTGAAAGTGTAGTAGAGGAAGCGGATTTAAATGTTGATAATGGTTGGTCTATTACATGGAATGATCTGGCAACAACAGATGAAGCTGGTACAACAATACAGTATTATGCAGTAGAAGATGAAGTTGCTGGATATAATTCAGTTAATGCTATAAGTAGTGATGAAAATGGAACATATCAAACAATTACCAATACATATGCAGAAGGAAAAGAAGTTACGATTTCGAAAGAAGATGTCGGCGGTAATACAATTGGAGGAGCAAATCTATCTGTAAAAGATGCTAATGGAAATGTAATTGCCTCATGGACAACTGTAGAAAATGAGAACAAGGCAATTACGATAGCACCTGGCACATACACATTACATGAAGATAGTGCACCTGTAGGGTATATGGTTGCTAGTGATATTGCATTTACTGTGGATGAAAATGGAATCGTTACAGTTGATGGGAAAGTTGTTGATAGCGTAGTCATGGTGGATACATTTGCAGTGCATAATGTACGCATCGATAAAGTGAATTCTGTTACAGGTAAGAATATCGCTGGAGCAAAATTGAATATTGTTGATAGTGATAATAAGAAGGTTGATGAATGGACGAGTGACGAAAATACACATGTGATTTCATTGAAGTCTGGTAAATATACATTGGTAGAAGAAAAAGCACCTAATGGATATAAGGTTGCTGAAAAGATTTCATTTGAAATCAGTGACAATGGAGAAATCCTTGTGGATGGAAGAGTAGTTGATTCTGTTGTGATGAAGGATATACCAGATAGTAAGATTACAGATACAAGTGATCATACAAATATTCCATTCTTTGGGGTTACTGGTTTAATGAGCCTCTTGTTTGCTTTAGCTATCATGCAGTATCGTAAGAGAAATTCTTGATAATTTGGGCGCTCCAAAATTGGATGAGGTGAGAAAAAATTAA
>CALBJM010000084.1 GCA_937893225.1 uncultured Erysipelotrichaceae bacterium
TTTTTGCAAAACTTGTTGTTATGATATCTCCGCAAGGAAATGAAATAGATGTGATTGCTAGACAAATAGCTAATGCACATACATTATTTAATGTAATATGTACGCTTGCTTGGTTACCATTAATTGGCGTAATGGTGAAAATTGTAAAACGGATCGTTCCTGATAAAAGCGATACGAGTGTCATTCAAGGTAATGCACCAAAATATCTTGATGAACATGTACTTGACCAACCACTAGTAGCGATGGTCATGGTTTCTGAAGAAACGGATCGTTTAGGACAAAATACGGTACAAGTATTATCTCTATTAAAAAATGCTTTACATGCGGGTAAGGATTCTGAAGATTTTCTTGCATTTCATCAAAAACGTAAAGAAATACATGCATTAGAATTACAGATCTCAGACTATATTACGAAGATGTTTACGAATGGAAATTTAACGGAAGGACAAGCAGAACAAGTTGCTGGATACCTCTATATTACAAACAATTTAGAGAGAATATCTGATCGTTGCAGGGATATTGATCATATATTAAAAGAAACTTCTGCTCTTCATAAATCATTTTCTTCCATTGCTTCTAGTCAAATGGATGATAGTATAGAACGTGTGAAAGAGTTGCTAGAAAAAGCAATTTTATCCATCAAAAATGGAGATATAGATGGTGCAGATGAAGTAATTGTGATTCGTAATCTTATGCGGAAAGAAGAAAGAAATAAACACAAAGCACATTTGGATAGAGTTAAGAATAAAACTTGTGATGCAAGTATGCAAGAAGCATATTCTTCTTTGTTAGATAATTTAGAAAGAATTGCAGATGCTTGTGCATGTATTGCTGAAGAAACGAAAAATCATATACAACTGACTGTATTTGATGCAAATAACAAGCCTACAATTTCTTCACAAACACAAATTGCATAATAAAAAGGATCATTTGATCCTTTTTATTTGCCTAATTCTTTTGCACGATGAATGCATTTTTCATTTGCATCATGAATGATTTGCTTCATGTTTTCTTTTTCTAATGTATGGATTGCTTCAATTGTAGTCCCACCTTCAGAACAAACTTCAGAAATGAAGTCTTGTAAAGATTTATCCGCACTATTTTGCATTAATTTTCCAGCACCGATAATCGTTTGTACTAGCAATGCTCTTGCAACATCTTCATCAATACCACGTTGTTTTGCATCTTCTAAAATACAATGTACAAAATAGTACACGTAAGCAGGTGTAGAACCATGTACAGCAACAATATCATCCATCTGAGATTCTTTGACAGTTTTTGTTACGCCCATGCTTGCGAATAGTTGAAAAACAAAATCATAGTCATCTGCTTTACAATTCTTTGACATACAAAGTGCTGTAGCACCCTCATTGATTTGTAGAGGCGTATTAGGCATTGCACGAATGATAGGAACGTTGTGTAAGCTCTCTTGTAGGTGTGCAATAGAAACTCCAGTGACTATGGATAACACAGTGTTGATATCGCAATTTTGTATTTTCTCTAAAACACCTTCAATTTGTTGAGGACGAACAGCAAGCAGTACAATATGCGATTGATTCACAAGATCTTCTATATGTTCTAAATTATCAAATCCTTCAATCAAACAATCTCTTTTTGCATGTTCAGAATGGTCATACACAGCAATTCGATACCGCTCAATGTATTCTTTTCTAACGGCACCACGAGCAATTGCGGTACCCATGTGTCCTAATCCAATAATACCCAATGCATATTTTCTAGTGATTTTCATTTCTTTTCTCCTCGCTACTATTATTTTACCCCAGACGTAAGTTAAGTGTATCGTAACATTGTAAAATCGGATAAAATATAGCATATGTATATTTTAAATTGTTGGATCGAACATCCTGTTCGATCTTTAGATCAAACATTTTCTTATCTTAGTGAAAGAGAAGTACAAAGTGGATGCAGAGTTTCTGTACCTTTTGGTGTGCGTCATTTAATTGGATTTGTTGAAGCTTGCGAATATACGGAAGAAACGCGTCAGCAAATTGAAGAGCGATTGCAAATGAAACTAAAATATATCGATGAGGTCATTGATGAAGTACCACTTATGAACGAAGAATTACATGATCTAGCACTATGGATGAAAGAAACAACGCTCTCTACGACTATTTCTTGTTTTCAAGCAATGTTGCCTTCTATCATAAAACCACAAGGCACGGCTAAAAAAGCTGTTGTAGAAAAGTGGGTGAAAATTTCTGGAGAAGAGGTTTCTTTGACTCCAAAGCAATTGAAAGCATATATGTATGTGCAAGAACGAGGGTCTGTGAAATATGGAGAATTACGCCAATTATTTAAGACGGTTCCGCATACGTTAGTAGAAAAGAAAGCTTTTATACTTTATGAAAAAGAACGTGATGGAAAGACTATCACTAACCATACTTCAAGTACACCATTCTCTTTGACACCATTACAAAAAAAGGCTATGGATGAAATTCAACATAGCAATGATGCAGTATATCTCTTATATGGTGTAACAGGTTCTGGAAAAACAGAAGTTTATTTGCAATTAGCCGCACAGAAGATAGAAGAAGGCAAACAAGTTTTGATCCTTGTTCCTGAAATATCTCTAACACCGCAAATGATTGCACGAGTTTCTTCTCGCTTTCCAAGATCTTTAGCCATTTATCATTCTGGGCTGAATGCTCAACAAAAATACGAACAATGGAAACTTGTAAGAGAAGGAAAAGCACGCATTGTTGTTGGAACAAGAAGTGCTGTATTTTTACCTTTTGAAAATTTAGGGCTGATCATCATGGATGAAGAACATGATGCTTCCTATAAACAAGATAATCAACCATGTTATCACGCAAGAGATATCGCAATCCATAGAGGCCAATATCATCAATGCAAAGTCATATTAGGTTCAGCTACACCATCCCTTGATTCATATGCTAGAGGTTTACGAAATGTATATCACCTTGTTATGATGCAAGAAAGAATCAATAAGACATTGCCAAATGTACAAATCGTTGAAATGCGGAAGGCAATGGAAAAAGGAGAATCATATATCTTATCAAATGTATTAAAGGAAAAAATGCAAGATAGACTGCATTCTCATAAACAAAGCATTATTTTGTTGAATCGCAGGGGATTTCATGCACAATTGCGCTGCAAGTCTTGCCAAGAAGTTTTGCGTTGTCCGCATTGTGATCTTGCGATGAGTTATCATAGGGATATTCATAAGATGAAATGTCATACTTGCGGAACAGAATTAGCAGTTCCAAAGATATGCCCACATTGCGGCAGTCGAGAAGGCTTTACGACTTTTGGATTTGGCACGGAAAAGCTAGAGGAAGAAATTCAAAACACATTTCCTAACGCAAAAATTTTAAGAATGGATGCAGATACAACGACTAGAAAAGATGCGCACGAAAAGATTCTTAAATCATTTGAAAACCATGAAGCAGATATTCTTGTAGGAACGCAAATGATAGCGAAAGGACTGGATTTTCCTGATGTGACGCTTGTAGGCATAGTGAATGGAGATGAAGGATTGAATCGTACGGATTTTCGAAGTGCGT
>CALBJM010000085.1 GCA_937893225.1 uncultured Erysipelotrichaceae bacterium
TGGCATAGAATCGGGATATATACTCAAGCGAAATTCTTCATTTCCGCAATTTGCATCACCTAAAATTGATGCAGCAGCCATAATATTCGCATATGTACCACCTGAACATCCTGCTATGATACCTTGATTCACGAGAATATCTCCATTATCTTGAATAGATGATAGTAAATTCATTTGTACTTTACCATTCAATTGTGTATTCGCACGCTGCTGTGCTTCCAACAAATATTTTTTAGGATCTTTCTTCAATGAATTAATAGGTAAAGCATACGATGGATGCATTGGCAAAGCAATCATAGATTCAACTTCACTTAAATCTAAATCGATATACCGTTCATAGTATGCTCCAGATTCAGGATGTAGTGGATAGTATGCTTCCTCTCTTCCGTGATTTTGAAAATATGCCTTAGTTTTATCATCTGTTTCCCAAATACTGCTTAAACATGTTGTTTCTGTAGTCATGACATCTATAGCGTTACGATACTCTTGTCCTAAATCATGAATACCTTCACCAACAAATTCCATCACTCTATTTTTTACAAATCCATTTGCATAAGTTGCTGCACAGAGTGCTAAAGCAACATCATGTGGACCAACACCCGGTTTCACTTTTCCATGCATATATACCAAGACAACTTCTGGTCTAGCAATATCATATGTTTTTTTCAATAATTGCTTGGCGAGTTCTCCTCCCCCTTCTCCAATACCCATAGTACCAAGAGCACCATATCTTGTATGAGAATCAGAACCTAAGATCATTCTTCCACATCCACTCATCATTTCTCGATTATAGGAATGGATGACTGCCATATTAGGTGGTACATAGATACCACCATATTTATGTGCTGCAGATAATGCAAAACGGTGGTCATCTTCATTAATTGTTCCCCCTACTGCACAAAGGGTATTATGACAATTTGTTAATACATAGGGCACTGGAAATGTTTGCATGCCAGAAGCACGTGCAGTTTGAATAATGCCAACATAGGTAATGTCATGTGAAGTTAAAGAATCAAAGCGAATATGTAAAGTCTCTTTGTCTGTATGCGTATCATGCGCATCAAGTATTTTATAGGTAATTGTTTTCGTTTTTCCTTCTGTAATAGAGCCATTTTTTGTAAGCACTCCATTTTCATAGAAAACACCTTCATTAACACATTTCATTATTTCATCCTTTCAATGAGAGCATCCGTAAACGCAGAACAAGAAGATGTTCCACCAATATCTTGTGTAGTTGTTTTTCCTTCCGCAATCGTTTCATAAATAGCGTTTTCAAGTTTTTCTGCTAAATGCGCCATAGCATTATCTTTTAACAACATGCTAAAAGATAGTAATAACGCTGTAGGATTCGCAAGATCTTTACCAGCAATATCTGGTGCAGAGCCATGCACAGCTTCATAGATCGTCACATCTTTTCCAATGTTGGCACTTGGTGCAAAACCTAATCCGCCAACTAATCCTGCACATAGATCAGAAATGATATCTCCATATAAGTTTGGAGCAACCAATACATCAAATTGAGTAGGATTGCTCACAAGCTTCATGCACAATGCATCAATGATAACAGAATCACTTTCTATTTCAGGATAGTCCTTTGCCACTTCACGAAATGTATCTAAAAATAAACCATCCGTCAATTTCATGATATTTGCTTTATGTACACATGTCACTTTCTTGCGTCCATGTTGTTTTGCATATGTAAACGCAAACCTAGCAATTCTTTCTGAAGCTTCTTTTGTTATAAGCTTAATACCATGTGCAGTATTTGCATCATACATGTATTCAATGCCTTTATATAGATCTTCCGTATTTTCTCTTATGACAACTAAATCTACATTTTCATAGCGACTCTTTACACCTTTTATAGAATGTACAGGTCTTAAATTTGCATATGTAGAAAATTTCTGACGCAATTGCACGTTTATAGAGCGAAATCCAGTACCGATCGGCGTAGCAGTAGGTCCTTTCAAAGCACATTTGTTTTCTGTGATTGCTTCTATCAAACCATCTTCCATGAGCTTACCACTTTGTTGATAATATTCAGCACCTGCTTGATACGGAATCCATTCAATACCTGTCTGCAAAGCATCAGATACACGCTTTACACTGTTGGCAATTTCCTTACCAATGCCATCTCCTTGAATCAAAACAACTTTCATAACATTACCTCTCGCAAATATTTTACACCTATTTGTTTCACAAATTCGCTCTTGTATATGAAAATATATACACTAAAATAATTCCTATACGAGGTGGAACATGATTTATCCAGATGTACAAAATTTAACAGACCAAGATCTAAAAATCTTATGTGATGCATATAGAAAACACAATTTTATCAATCCTGAAATTAGTGAAAAACTTGGCGTCAAACGCGGATTAAGAAATACGGATGGCACTGGTGTTCTAGCAGGATTAACTAATATTTGTGATGTCGTTGGCTATGAAAAAGAAGAGAATGGAACAATCGTACCAATAGATGGAAAATTGGTATATCGTGGAATCAATTTAAATGACATTGTGCAAGAAGCAATGGATAAAGATCGTTTTCTTTTTGAAGAAGTTGCTTGGTTATTGTTATTTGGTTTTTTACCAAACGAAAAAACACTGCAGCGCTTTAAAACGATTTTAGAAAATCATAGAGAACTCCCAGATGGATTTGCGGAAACACAAATCATGGCAGCACCTTCTCCAAATTTGATGAATAAAATGGCGCGCAGTGTACTTGCGATGTATAGCTATGACGAAAATGCTGAAGATATATCTCTTGAAAATATCATT
>CALBJM010000086.1 GCA_937893225.1 uncultured Erysipelotrichaceae bacterium
TTAGCATCTTGTACCTTTGCATAAGAAGCAAATAACTGGTTAGAAATATCCTGGTGATCTTTTCTAGTATAGCCTTCACCAATACCATCCTTCATCAAACGAGACAAAGAAGACAATACACCAATTGGAGGTGTAATATTGTTCAAATACAAATCACGATCCAATACGATCTGCCCTTCAGTAATATATCCTGTCAAGTCAGGAACAGGGTGTGTGATATCATCGTTAGGCATTGTTAAAATAGGAATCTGGGTAACAGAACCCTTACCACCCTTGATAATTCCTGCACGCTCATACAAAGAAGCCAAGTCAGAATATAAGTACCCAGGATAACCTTTACGAGATGGAATTTCACCTTTTGAAGATGAGAATTCACGTACAGCTTCACAATAAGAAGTCATGTCTGTCAAAATGACAAGTACGTTCATATCACATTCATAGGCAAGATACTCTGCTGCAGTCAATGCACATCTAGGTGTCAACATTCTTTCTACGATTGGGTCATCGGCAAGGTTAACAAACATAACGACCTTTTCCATAACGCCCGTTTCTTCAAAAGAACGTCTAAACATATCGGCAACGTCATTTTTAACACCCATTGCACCAAATACGATACAGAAATTCTCAGCATCTTTTCCAGTTAATTTTGCCTGCTTAACGATCTGAATAGCAAGTTGGTCATGTGGAAGACCAGAACCAGAGAAGATTGGTAACTTTTGTCCACGAATCAATGTATTTAAACCATCTATTGCTGAAATACCAGTCTGAATATAGTTTCTAGGATATTGTCTTGAATATGGATTCAAAGGTTTACCATTAACATCTTCGAATTTATCAGCATAAATTTCTCCAAGACCATCAATTGGTTCACCCGTACCATTAAATGTACGTCCAAGAATTTCCCTAGAAAGACCTAATTCCATTGGATGTCCAAGAAGTTTTGTTTTTGTATTATTTAAAGAAATACCTTCGGTTCCTTGGAAAACCTGAATAATTGCTTTTTCTCCAGAGATGGAAACGACACGACCACTTCTCGTTGAACCATCACTAAGTTCAATTTCGACCATTTCTTCGTTGGATACGTTAGTTACATGATCGAGTGCTACAAGAGAGCCCTGAATTTCATCAAGTCCTAATAACTGTAAACTCATTTTCACCCTCCTTATAAAATCGTACTCAATGCCGCATCGATCTTTTCTGGATATGTATCCAATAGATCAATATTGTTATTTGGTACATCAAACTTCATTTTGATAACAGTTTCAAAAATACCAGTCTTTGTAATTAATGAAACAGGAATGTGTTTTTCAACCTTTGCCTTACATGCGCGATACAAATAATCAATGACTTTCATCATCTTAAATTGTTTTTCCAGTGGTACAGACATATCATCTGGATGGAATGCATTTTGTTGCAAATAACCAACTCTTACAACACGTGCAATTTCAAGAAGCAATTTCTGATCTTCAGGCAAAACATCAGAACCAATCAATTTAACGACTTCTAACAAAGAATCTTCTTCATGTAAGATTTCTTGCAACTCAGCACGCAACTGTAAGAAAGAACGATTTACATTTTCCGCAAACCAATGTGACAAATCATCAACGTATTCACTTGTAGACTGATTCCAGTTGATAGCAGCATAGTGTCTAGCATATGCTAAAGACTTATCCAATGCCCAGAAACATCTAACAAATCGACGCGTATTTTGTGTAACAGGTTCAGAAAAGTCACCACCTTGTGGAGAAACTGCACCAATTAAAGTAACAGAACCTTGCTTACCACTCAATGTATCAACATATCCTGCACGTTCATAGAATTGCGCAATTCTACTTGGTAAATATGCAGGGAATCCTTCTTCAGCAGGCATTTCTTCCAAACGACCACTCAATTCACGCAAAGCTTCTGCCCAACGAGATGTAGAGTCAGCCATTAGAGCAACATGATAACCCATATCACGATAGTATTCAGCAATCGTAACACCTGTATAAATGGAAGCTTCACGCGCAGCAACTGGCATATTAGAAGTATTAGCAATCAATACTGTACGGTCTAATAAACTCTTACCTGTCTTTGGATCTTTCAATTCTGAGAATTCTTCCAATACCTGTGTCATTTCATTACCACGTTCACCACAACCAACATAGATAATGATATCTGCATCACAGAACTTCGCAATAGAATGCTGAAGCATAGTCTTACCTGCGCCAAATCCACCAGGCAACGCTGCAGAACCACCTTTAGCAATTGGGAACATTGTATCCAATACTCTTTGTCCAGTAATTAAAGGAATTGACAGAGGTTTTCTATTCTTAATTGGTCTAGGAATACGAACAGGCCATTTTTGCGCTAAAGTAATTTCAGTTTGTTTTCCTGTTTCAGGATCTTCTACAACAAGTAGAACATCATTCACAGTATAATGACCACTATCTTTGACATTCTTTGCTATACCAGAAACACCATTTGGAATCATAGAACGATGCTCAATAACACTAGTTTCTTGGCAAGTCGCAAAGATTTCACCTTCACTAACTGTATCCCCTTCTTTAACACACATTGTAACGTCCCATTGTTTAGACGCATCAATGGCATCTACTTGAGAACCTTCAGAAATAAATGCACCTTCAAGTTCTTCAATTTTTTGCAAAGGTCTTTCGATACCATCATAGATATTTTTCAAAAGACCAGGTCCTAATGTTGCATTCAACAAAGAACCTGTACCGATAACTTCTTCACCAGGTCTTAATCCAGTCGTAGATTCATAGACCTGAATCGTTGTACAAGCATCACTGATCTTGATAACTTCACCAAGTAAGTGCTTCTTACCAACATATGTCATTTCACGCATTGCAAATGACTTTGTATTACGGACGGTAATGACCGGCCCATTAATGGAATATACGGTATCGCTCATTATTCATCCTCACTTTCTACTACTTTAAAACCAGAATTGTTACGGAACCATGCGAACTGTTCCTCACGCTTTTCATCAAGCGTGCAGCTATATTCGTAACGACTAGCTTCATCAACAAATTTGAATCCGCCAATAGCAAAATAACCTTTTCTGATTTCTTGCTTCATGCCAACTTTTTGACAAAGTTCCTGCATGAGCTGCATATCATTTTCACGAACTACAAAGTATCCATTGTCTTTATTCTCAATTTTCTTTAAATTGGTAAGCAGATAATCTTTGTAAGCATCGCTTTTTGCGAATTTTTTCAATTCTTCCGTAACATCATTCTTCAACTCTTTAACAAAATTTCCACGAAGTTCTAGAAGCTTTTTCTTAGTTTCTAATTTATCATGTGAAGACTTTGTTGCGGCATACATGCGAACATCTTTCAGTTCTCCTTCCAAATATGCAGAAGTTTCTTTCAATATGCCATCTTTATAGAAGCTGACTTGATCATTACGTAATGCATCATTTTCCTTATTGACCATATCTTCAACAAGCTCTGCATTGCTTCTGACGTCTTTCGCAATCTCTTCGAGTAATTTCTCCTGATTGTCTTCCATCTATTTCACCTCATAGTTTGATGCCAATAGCTTCAGAAATATATTTGTTGATAGATTCACTAATATTTCCTGAACCGTGGCGATCTGGAATCTCAACAATAAGAGGTTTTGCGAGACTCATTTTATAATTTGAAACGATATCACTGACCTCTTCAATCGTTTTTGTGGTCATCAGAATAATGGCAATATCTTCGGTATGGATCAATTCATCCAGACGATGAAGAATATTGTCACGTCCTTTGATGACTTCACCTTCGATACCTGCTAAGCGCATGCCCATAACTGTATCGGTATTGTCGCTGATGACGTAGCTTCTCATATATTAAAGATTGTTCAAGATCAAGATAGAAATCAAAAGACCGTAGATAGCAACACCTTCACCAAGAGCAACGAAGATAATAGCACGACCGAAGTTATCAGGATTTTCACTAACAGCACCTAATGCAGCAGGAGCAGCCTTAGCAACGGCCCAACCAGCACCAATACAAGAGCAACCTACGGCAATAGCAGCAGCAATAAATCCAAAACCTCTAGAGTTATCAGCTACAGCAGCTGTTTCTTCAGCAAGAGCTGTGAACTGATTAGCCTGTACGATGACCATGATAGCAAAAACACCAACAAATAAGGCAACCTGTGCGAGCATTCTAGAACGCGCATTCTTCACATTCAATTTTCCAGAAAAGATCAAAGCAAGAGGACCTACAACAAGAACAACTGCAATCAAAGGTAATAACATTTCAATAGCACTTAACATTTTCATTTTTCTCCTTTAGATAATATTTTCTATTGATTACTCTGCACTATCTGCAGACAAAACATTAAACTGTGTTCCACCAGCATCATAATATCTGGAGAACATTTCATAATACTCAAGACGCAATGTCTGAATACCAACGATCAAACCTTCCAAAACCATAACAAAGATATTTCCGAAGATCAAAACCGCAATTCCTGCGTGACCTGTCATTTCAACAAGTGTCATCACAACCAACATCATACCTGCATGAGACAATACGAATCCACCTACACGCAAATAAGACATAGAGTTTGTTACGAATGTCAATAACACATCAACCAACTCAAAGATAGACTGTGTAATATAACCACCCCACCCTTCAGCAGGCTTAACTGTCTTATGTTCAACAGCATTACTCAATGGCTCTTTCATAACAAAACAAATAACAGGCAAAACGAAGAACACAACAATATACACAATGTTCAATACATTCCAACCAAGTAACATTGTAGCCACTGCCGCAAAGACGATACCACCATAGAACACTAGACCAGCAATACCATTCTGTGAGAATAATGCCTCACCTAACTGCTTATGCTTGAAGCGATTAACAATATTCATACACTGTGTAATCAAAATCAATACTGCACCAATGCAAATTGCACCAATCAACAATACCATTGTGCTGCTATTTGCCATAACATCAAATAACTTTTCTCTTACACCAAATAAAGACTGATGAATTGGATTCAATAAATTTTCATATCCAAATACAGATCCAAACAAGAATCCAAAGATCATAGATGTAATTCCACAACGATTGATAATGCCAAACAATTGACCCTTTTTTTCAAAAATCAAACCAATCAAGAACAATCCCAACCCTTGACCAAGATCACCAAACATGATTCCAAACAATAAGCAATATGTCACTGCCATAAATCCTGTTGGATCAAAATCAGTATACTTTGGAACACCATACATACCTAAGAACAACTCAAACGGTCTTGTAAACCAATTATTCTTCAATAATGTAGGACACTCTAAATTGCTCACTTCTTCTGGTTCTTTGACTTCAAATGTCACAGGAATATTCGCAAAGATTTCTTTATATTTATCTACATCTTCGGCCTTTACAAATCCACTCAATAAATACTGCTCATTGATTTCAGCAACATAAGGATATAATTCATGAATACTATTTTCTTCACAACAGAATGTATAAATATCATCTATCTTTTCGTGATATTTTTCTAACTGTTTCTTTACATCGATCATTGGGATATCAATTGGCTCAAAATAAAGATCTTTGAAAATCTTTCTAACTTTATCCACATAAGAATCAGACGTTACATAAAGCATCCAAACATACTGTGGTGTTTCATGCACATGATGATGTACAAAGATTTCATCTTTATACATACTCAACTTTTTAAATGACTCTCTAGGCAGTCTCCCAAACCCAAATGTCAAATACTGACAAGCATGCATCCTTTCAAATCCACACTCGCTCAATGCACTCAATGCCTGTTCATCATCTGGCGTTAATAGAACTGTACTTGCATCTGTCTCTAAGCCAAATGTAGTGTCTAGCTCATTGAAGAATGCATCCATCTCTTCATTTGTGTAATGCTTAGATGGAGATTCTTTGCATTGCAGTGTGTAGTTGACACTGTGTGCAAAATTCTGCAGAGTTTGAAGATAACCACTATATGGATTTTCATCATTTAGAAGATGTCCATTGTTATCCTCATTAATAATGTCCGCAGCATGCACCGCATGCAACATACCAGAATGAATTCCATCTAGAACCATTTCTTCTACATGATCTTCACTCGTGGCTGCACTGACATATTTCATTTTTACAATTGCCATGCATCTACTCCTTTTCTTAATATACCAAGAGTGCACGAATCCTATCCGGTGCAATCTGATATCTAATACCTTCAATAATATTGATCAAGTTTTGAATCTCTGTTTCTCCTAAGAGTAAATAGCTCAATAAAACAAGAGAAGAATCCTGATAATATTCCATAACATGGTGATTCATATTAAATTGAATCATTTGCATATACTGTTCAATACTTGTAAACCGCAAATCACGCGTATAGCGATGATATCTCTTAGCTACACGATCCAATACATCCTGTGCGTCACAATTTTGAATCATATCTTCCAATTCATGTTGCTTAAAAAAGCAATTGTATGGAAGCATGAAATCTTGAATTCTTGCAGCAGGCGTATGGAAGTACTTCTTCAAACGATATATTGCTGACAAATTGATCAACTCTGCTTTAGACATGATGATCTGGTTGAGAACTTCACTCGTTTCTTTTCCTTTATATTTTGCTAAGAAACGCATCGTATCAGAATACAATTCTAGTTCTAGATCATGTTCTAAGGCAATGTAATCAATTTCTTCCATGTTTTGTGTTTGATATCTATACACAATTTTTTCATAAGGTGTGTTTTTTAGCACATCTAATAAATCTGAAAACGATGTCACATCAGGAAGACGTTTTAGATTAAATGAAAAATATTTCTCCGCAAAAATAGGCAATGAAGCAATCAAACTACTCCGAATTTCTTCATCATTTGTCGCAATATACCGTACACAAGACAAGATCATACGAATTTCAGAACGCATAACAAATGCGTATATAAATCCTTGATCATCATCTCCCCCAAATCTTTCTAGTTTTTCTAATCGATGGAAGATATCCATTCTCAGCAACGACTCTAATTGTTCTCTGTGAATAGCTTTTTCATTGATTCCAGAAAGCGTTGTAGAAAAATACGTTTCATTTTTGAGATAACTTGCTGCTTCAGAAACAGTCTTCTTCTGCAGTAAAGTTTCGTACTCACTAGCGGACAATCGGTTTCCAAACATCGCTCTTGCTTTAACAGCCAATGCTAAATCTGAGCTCATAATTCCTCCTGTTACGCTTCACAACTGATAATTCTTTTCACCAGTTCATCTCTCCACTTTTCCTTGTTCGCGTTATACATATCTGTTAAACGCTTCACATTTTTTTCATAAACAGCCTGATTTTCTTTCTGATCTGCCTCAATTTTTGCGTCTAGTTCTTTCTTTGTTTCAGCAACTTTCGCACGTACTTCAGCCCAGGCTTCATCAGAAATTCTCTTTTTTTCTTCTTCTACAGCTTGCTTGAGTTCATTACGTTTTTGATACTGTTTTTGTATCGCATCACGCGTTTTTTCATCGGTCTCAATCAACTGCAAGATAGCATCCATTTCCATATAAATACCTCTTTTGTCATAACGACCTAAAATATTCTAATACTTTCTATTAAGAAATAAAGACCTATTGTAAAAAAAATTGCATTTTTCACAAATGCAATTTTTCACAATTACCGAATAAAGTCATATACGTGATACCCTTCACCACAATTACGCACTCTATATAAGATCATACCAAGATGCTCATACTTTTTTGCCTTTAATAAATCATCCGTCTCCAGAGCAACCATGATTCCATATTTCTGTGCATGTTGATACACAAATTCCATCAATTGCCGCATATGACCAGTATGTTGATACTGTTTTAAAACGACCAAAAGATCCACAAAAACATAGCGCGCATTTCTTTTAAATATTTCTTGCGAAATCGTTCCACCATCCATAGATGAAATCCTAGAATACTCCATCATTTTCATAAAACCCCCAAGAGCTTCTGATTCCGCCAACATTTCTTGTATCGTATGCAGAAAAGATATATGATTTCCTTCTGAATCAGTCATGATCAAATACCCTTCGCCATTCTCAGTTTGCCAAGCACACCCGCTTTTTACAGCTGCAGAAAAGACAGCACGCATAAACACATACATCGCTTTGCGAGAAGTAATATACCCTTTCATTCCTATTTCACCTTCAGAATATACGTAATCAAAAAATGCATCTGCTATATCCTGCGCAATAGAAGATATTTTTTCTTCCGAAAGAGTTTTTTCAACTTGTATGACCATAAATTCCCCTCCATATATAAAAGGAATGGTTTCCCATTCCTTGATTTTAACGCATTGATTTATCGTATGGAATACCTTCTGCACTTGGTGCTGCAGAATTCTTTGAAGAAAATGCAAGCACGATCAGAGAAATTACATAAGGCAGTAAATTATAGACCGTGGAAGGAATACCCAAAGAAGCTAATAGAGGAATTCCTGAATAAACTGATCCAAGTGAACGGAAGAAGCCAAACAATAATGCAGCTAAACCAATACGATGTGGTTTCCATTGTCCAAAGATCATAACGGCCAAAGCCAAGAAACCATATCCAGCTACACCATTTTCAAATGTCCAAGAAGAACCAGCAGTTACATAAGCAATACCGCCTAGACCACCTAGCATACCAGAAATCAATACACCAGCCCATCTCATCTTAATAACATCAATACCTACAGAGTTGGCTGCCTGTGGATTTTCACCACACGCCATTAAACGTAAACCAAATCTTGTTTTATAAAGAACGATATAAGACACGATGATTGCGGCAAGTGCAACAAGCATAAACCAGTTAAATTCAAAACTACCAATGTTAACTGTTAAATCTGGTCGATTATCAATGTAATACACAACAGAAGAAACATCAGATGAATCCGCATGCAAGTTAATAGCTTTTACAATAACAGCAGACAAAGCTGTTGCCAATAAGTTCATTGCTGTGCCAACCAAAGTTTGATCAGCTTTAAAATGAATTGCTGCTACACCTAACAGTGTAGAATACAACATACCTGCACCTATAGCACCAAGGATTGTCAAAATGACAGTGAAGAAAGATGGCGCATCTACAGGCATATATTTCAACACAAGTGCACCACCAAGAGCACCGATGACCATTACGCCTTCTAAGCCTAGATTAATTACACCAGAATGTTCAGAAAAACAACCACCTAAAGCAACAAGAGCCAAAACAGAAGCAAACAGAAGCAAATATTGCAACAATAATACCATTATCTGTTTCCTCCTTTCTCTTTATTTTTTTTGTTCATAAGCAAACGAATAAATCCCATAAAACCACAAAGATAAATAATAATTGCAGTAATCAAATCTGGAATTTGTGAAGGAAACGCTGTTTTATCCAAGAAAACAGCACCATCTGTAATATGTTGAATAAAGAAGGAAGAAAATATAGAACCAATTGGATTCAATCCACCCAAGAATGTAGCCGCAATACCATTGAACCCCATTGCAGGTACAGATGTTTGTCCAACTTCCCATTCAGCAATACCAGAAAGATAGAAGAACGCAGCACCAATGGATGCTAAAGCACCACCAATTGCCAACGTAACGATAATATTTTTCTTCTCTTGCATTCCTGCATATTTTGCAGCATCTTTGTTATAGCCTGTAGCAACCAATTCATAACCGAATTTTGTTTTATTCAATACAAACCAAACAGCTATCGCAAATAGTATCGCAAGTGGAATTGCAATCGTAACTTTATCATTGTTAAACAGCTTATCTAATCCCAAGGAAGGTAAAATTGCGTTGCCACCATGTCCTTGTAATTTCAAAGTATATGGACTTGTTGGCTCTTTTACTTTATTCAACAATAAGTTAACGGAATATAAAGAAATCCAGTTCAACATAATACCAGAAATAACTTCGTTCACATTTCGATAAGCTTTTAATACACCAATCAAAACGCCACTTAATGCACCCGCAACTGCACACAAAACTAAGCAAATATACCAAGGCATGTTGAATGTTAATGCACAATACAACGCAACACCAGCTCCTAAAGCATATTGACCAGCTGCACCAATGTTAAACAAGCCGACTTTGTAACAAAAGCAAACACTCAAAGCACACATGATCAATGGTGCTGTTTTGACCAATGTACTTCCGAAGTACTTCATACAAATCTTTCCAAATGGATAGTTCAAGAAGTTCTTCAAAATAGAAGTCATTCCATTTAATGCT
>CALBJM010000087.1 GCA_937893225.1 uncultured Erysipelotrichaceae bacterium
CCGCAAGGGGTATCAGAACTGTCATCGTTCTGTACTACTTACGGAGATCACTTTATTTAATGTGAGAATGCCTTTATAGTTGCGCTGTGTGCACGATTACTCGATTGTTTCATCGATGATATGTATGTCTATTGGATCAGTATCTGCACGACGATGCTTTGCTGGTAGTTTGTAATATTTGCAAGGATTAAGATCTCCATTAATCCTTTTCCTAATCACAGAATATCCTAGCTTCTTAAGTACTTTAGCAATCTGTTGAGAACTGTAGTTATGCAAGTACTCATCATGTCTATTTTTGAAATCTGTTACTGTTTGATACTCAATATAGCGCTGATTGTATTTATCTGGTGTCTTTAAGAATGCAAGCAAATCAATCACTTCTGTTTCACCTTTCAGTAGCTTCATATGACGTTTGTTGATTTCTTCAAGCATTTGCTTCTCTTCAGGTGTGAAACGGAATACTCTAGAAGGTGGCAATTCAGAATCTAAAACACTTTTGTATACTTGCGCCCAAAGTTGTTTTGCATCTAATTTTTGAATCTGATCTATCGGTAGCACTACATCCTCACTTAGTGTGATTGATAAAAATCTTCTATTGCCTGTCTCATCAATCAAGTATTCTGCATCATTAGCAGTTCCACAAAAGCAAGTTCTGCGGACATACGTGTCTGGTCCTTTGGCATAGGGGTTACGATACGTATCTTTCGGTTGTGAGATAAAGGCTTTTAAGATGTCTGTATCTCTCTTCATTGTAGATCCAATTTCACCTAATTCTGTAATCCAACAGCTTGTGGCTTCTCGAACGCTGTCCTTATTTGTCGGGTCAATTGATTTTCCTTCTGAAAAATATTTAGGTTCGATAGCCAAATGTTCTAATAGTCTCGTTTTTCCAACTCCCTGGCTACCTGTGAATACTAGGACTAAATCTAATGCAAATGGGTTGTTTTCGTCTTGTAAAAGTGCAGCAATACACTGCTGCATCCACTTACGAATAAAGATTTTTTCAATATTTTCTGTGATGTGCAGAAGACTGTACAATTCTTTGATACGATCAGCACCATCCCATGTTGTAGCCTGAATAATATCTAAAATTGGATTGTATTTATGCTTTTCAGCTAAATACTCCAAGTCATCTTTAATCTTTTGCTCCTGGCATTTTGGCAGCACATTCAAATAGTTGTAAATAATCCCAACCGCACTTTTTAATGTCTTAAAGTCATATTTTCCAACTTGTCCAACTACTTCAACCTCTCTTGAAATTACATTCAATTTTGGCAAAATATCATTTTTTTCGAGAAAATTCTCTAGATTTGCTAATGTATATCTTCCAGATCCATCAAAATTCCAAATTTTAGAATCTAACAAATCTTTTTCAGAACATCTGTACGTAGAAGTACAATTAGAAATTGCCTTCTGAATTACTGCATCTGCATCGTGTGACTTGTTTGGACGATTTTTATACAACGCCGATTCAAGATATGCTTCTTTCACCTTGGCTTCATCTTTGGAAAACCAAAATGCTAACATACCACACAAACGCATTCTTGCTTCACTTTCTGACGGAAATCTAGAGGCATCACCTTTATCATAGAGCTGAGAGAATAACACTCCATCATTACTTTGACGTGCTTTATCCAAGAGCTCATCAACAGGCAGAGAAGAAGAAATCATTTGACTACCTTCAGCATGCACAATTAGCTGTTTCTTCCTCATATACTTGTCTAAGAATGCAAGTATTTTGTCTGTCTCATCCTGCAACACTTTTTTATTCTCATCTACTGCATTTTCAGTAAATGTAAAATAACGATTTGTTAGGCTACCTATATAGCACTCAATATCCAATTTGGAATTCTTCATTATATACTTTATTTTGTAATCAGAAGGAATTTTATCAATTTGTATAAAGCAAAGTATATGATAACCATTTCCACTTGGCGATCTTTCAATATATGTATCAGAAAACATTTCTAAAATTTCTTTTGCAATAGGATTTTCATCATAATGGTGTGCATCAATATCAATCCCTACCATACTGAAATCGTCCATCCCAAAAATATGGTCACATGCACTTAATACAATTCCGACGCCATCACATTTACCCATTTCAGCATTTTTCTTGGCTAAACTGTATGTTGACCAACAGTCTAAGTCTGAAATATCACAATTATGAAGAAACTGTTTTTTTGAATTAAGAGGAATCTTCGTTACGGATCCATCATCAAACTTTTTATTCTTATAATTAACAAATACTGAGAACTGTTTTAATGAATCTATATGCATCATTCTTATTGGCTTTTCCTTTCTTTTCTAAAATGCCACCTACCACAATATTTTTTATGTAGACATAAAAAAGCACATAGAACAGCAACTATGCCATCCTATATGCTCCTACCTTTCAAATACTATTTTTTGCTTTTTCCACATCTGGCATAATAAATTTTGAAAGAGCATCACTCTAAAATTAATTAGAGAAATTCTCATCATAGAATTCTTGATCAATTTCTTTGATAAGTTTCTTCCATGTCCTCATATTGCCTTCTCCATCTCTTGAAAAACTATTTGTTTCAAGATAATAATTTGATCTAGAAGATGTATACGACAGAAAATACTCATATACATGTCCATCATAGAGAAACTTTCTAGATCCACAGATCCATTTTTCTCTACTTATCCTTTGCTTGCTGTTACAATTCGGTCCTTCACATAAATACATACTGTCATACTTTTTTTTCATATTAATTGTCTCCACGAGATAGTTCAAAAATTCCTTCTTTGTCATCTTCAAAATTTCTGTTTCATTCGATTTTATAGAGTTTTCTACTTCAAAAATGCGCGTCCTTTTGTTGTTATTCTTCA
>CALBJM010000088.1 GCA_937893225.1 uncultured Erysipelotrichaceae bacterium
GCAGTTTTAGAAATACTGTGAATAAGAAAATCACGAATTTCACCACTTAGACTTTCTAATTCATCAATATTCATAGATTTTAGAAATTCAGGATTTTTAATAGATTTCAAATCCATATTACCCTCCATCTATTTCCGTCTGTTTTTTAATTTTTCTATCATTTCAATAAATTCAGATGCTTGAAAGTCATCAAAAGAAGTGACTTTTTGTTCAACGGAATCATAAAGTTCCATCATCAATTTTTCCGCTTTTGCTTTTGTTAGTAATGATACGCTCGTTTTTTTATCATTCTTTTCATCTGAATTACTTTTTCCAAATTCTTCACTCGTCAATTCTACATCAAGAATATCATCTTGAATTTGGAACGCTAATCCTAAAGCAATACCAATTTGATGCCATTCTTCGACAACGCTTGCTTCTTTGCTAGCTAATATTGCTCCCATCATCAAAGGCGCACTTAACAAACACCCTGTTTTATATTTATGTACCTTTCGCACATACTCCCAATCAGAATGTAAATTTTCATGCATATCCAAATCTTGTCCAAGTACCATTCCATTGCTGCCAGCCATTTCTGATAGCACTTGGATACAACGTACAATTTTATCTGAAGGACAATTTGCATGTGAAGCAACTTGAAATGCATATGTCAATAGCCCATCTCCAGCCAAAATAGCCGTTGCCTCATCAAATTGTTTATGACATGTTGGGCGTCCTCTACGTAAATCATCATTATCCATGGCAGGTAAATCATCATGAATCAAAGAATATGTATGGATCATTTCTATTGCACATGCAAAATCATCCGCACAAGCTTCATCTAAGCCATATCCTTTAACAATTGTATACAAAAGATTCGGACGGATCCTTTTACCACCCGCCATCAAAGAATATCGCATTGCTTCTTTTACCGTAGAATCTTGCAATGCATTGATCCTGTTTTCTAGAACAGTTTCAATTCTCATGTGTATCATCTCCATTTTCACTAATGAGAGCATCAATTTGTGATTCAAATTTTTTTAATTTTGCATCACAATTTTTTACCAATTTTAATCCTTCTTCAAATAAAGATATTGTTTCATCTAATGGTTTTTCATTGGACTCTAATTCTGAAACAATTGTTTCTAATCTTTGCATAGATTCTTCAAAAGATTGTTTTTTTTCAGCCATTTTTTATATCCTCAACTTTTGCTTCTATTGTTCCATCTGCTAAACGCACTTGGATTTGATCACCCTTGGAAACTTCTTGTACATGCGTAAGTACTTTGTTGTTATGATATGTGACACTGTATCCGCGAGAAAGAACCTTCAGCGGAGAATATGCATCTAATAATTGTATCATTCGATGTGTTTGATTTTGAAAGCGTACTTCGTTGTTTTGTATTGCTGTTTGTATTCTTTCCCTACGTATTTCTAATACGTGCCTATCGGAATCTAATCTTCTTTTCATAGAAATATGTAAAGAAGATTGCCTATTGTTCAGTTGCGACCGTATAGATCGACTTGTTGTATAGAGACATTGATTAAAAGCTGAAAGAATTTGATTATATGCCTGTCTTTGCTTATTTAAATTTGTTTTTGCATATGATAATTTTTCATACAAAAATTGTACCTTTACTGTTTTTTCTTGCAAAATGCGTTTTGGATTTTTCAAAACAGGATGTTCTGCAATGCGTTTCAATTCTCTGCGCTCTTTTTCTTTACGCACTTTCATAGCATTGACCATACGCAAGTACATCGTATTTAAATCTGCTTGTACATCAAAAATATCAGGCGTAGCAACTTCTACGGCACCAGTTGGGGTATTTGCTCGCACATCACTCACATAATCAACTAGCGTTGTATCTGTTTCATGTCCAATCCCCGTAACGATCGGTGTTTGCATATTATAAATGCATCTTGCAAGTTCTTCATTATTAAAGCACC
Source organism: uncultured Erysipelotrichaceae bacterium (assembly GCA_937893225.1). GTDB lineage: Bacteria > Bacillota_I > Bacilli_A > Erysipelotrichales > Erysipelotrichaceae > Bulleidia. The sequence continues at coordinate 1,927 of CALBJM010000088.1, forward strand.
ATAGATCTTCTAAAGAACCACCGCCTCGCGCTAACAAGATAATATCAAAGCCACCTTGATCTGCCTCCATCAATGCTTGTATGATTTTACCAACTGCTTCATTTCCTTGTACAGGAGCAGGATATTCTGTAATTTCAGCAATCGGCCAACGCTTACGAAAAGTAATCAATACATCTTCACGTGCTGCAGTATTGCTTCCAGTAATCAATGCAATCCGCATAGGATAAGCCGGTAAAGGCTTTTTATGTGCTGCATCAAACAAACCTTCTGCATGCAGCTTTTTTTTGAGCATTTCAAATTGCAGATACAAGTCTCCAATACCACTAGGCTGCATCGTACTAGCAATCATCTGCATGCTGCCCATGCTTTCATAAACGCTAATATCACCGCACAAAATTACTTTATCTCCATTTTTTGGTCGAAAGTTTACTTTGCGATTTTGATAGGCGAACATAACACAAGTGATACTTGCTTTGTCATCTTTAAGAGAAAAATACCAATGTCCAGAATTTGGAATACGTAAATTTGATATTTCTCCCTCAACCAAGACACCATGGAGAACCGGATCACTCTCAAAGGTTTCTTTAATGTAGCGAACCAGTCTACTAACTGGAACAACTCTACGACTCATATGACATCCAATATACGATTGACGAGTTTATATGTATCTTCATCACAATACTTTTTGGCAAGTTTTACGGACTCATCAATAATAACTGCAGCCTCTGTTTCTTTTAAATCAAATTCTGCACAACCATTCAATAAGATTGCTTTTTCGATAGCACCTAAACGATCAAAAGTCCAACCCTTCTTGATGACTTCATTGATATACCCTTTATATCGTTCTTCGTTGTCAATAGCATTATGTACTATTTTCACGAAGTATGGGGGAATTTCGCTAACAGGTGTTCCAAATGCATCTTCTAATAATTCTTTACTATCTCGCTTGACCAAAATGTACTGATAAACAGTAATCATGGCTTTTTCTCTTAATTCACTTCTATTCATCATTTACCTCTTTGCGTTTATTCTACCATGAATACATATAAAAATGCGATAGAGTTGATTACATTTCGTAGTTGT
>CALBJM010000089.1 GCA_937893225.1 uncultured Erysipelotrichaceae bacterium
TCATAGAAACGATTGCTGCAGTAGGGAAACCATAGAGTTCACTAACTTCTTTTAAAGCTGTTTTTTCTCCTTTTCCCTTTTCATTTCGATTCAAAGAAACAATGAGTCCTTTAATTTCTACCTTTGCTTGTGCACGAACGATTGGAACAGTTTCTTCCATTGATTTGCCAGATGTTGTGACATCTTCAATCATGATGACTCTATCCCCATCTTGTAATTTACTTCCAAGAAGAATGCCTGTATGTCCATGATCTTTTACTTCTTTTCTATTAGAGCAATAGCGTACTTCTTTTCCATATAATTCATAAATTGCCATAGCAGTTGCTACAGATAAAGGAATGCCTTTATATGCCGGTCCAAACAAAACATCAAAATCTAATCCAAATTGATCATGAATGGCTTTTGCATAGAAACATGCAAGTTCATGGAGCTGTCTGCCAGTTACATATGCTCCTGCATTCATGAAGAATGGAGATTTTCTGCCTGATTTTAGCGTGAAATCACCAAACTTCAATGCATTACAAGAAAGCATAAATTCAACAAACTCTTTTTTATATTGTTCCATTATTGCATCTCCTTTTCGATTTGTTCATATGTTGCTTTAGGATCTTCACTCTTAGTAATGCTTCTGCCAACAACGATCATGTCACACCCTTGTTCTTTAGCAAATGCTGGTGTTGCCACACGCTTTTGATCATCCACAGAATTGCCAGCTAAGCGAATACCAGGTGTAACTGTTAAAAAGTCACTTCCACATGCTTCATGGATTGCTTTTGCTTCATGAACAGAACAAACAACCCCATCAAGACCTGCTTCTTTAGCATTTTTAGCATAATGAATAACTGTATCCAATACTTCACCTGGAATACCTAGTTCTTCATTCATTGCTTCTTTGGATGTACTTGTCAAAACTGTTACACCAATCAATTTTGCCGGTTCTTGTCCAGCAGGAGTCCCTTCTAGAATACCTTCTTTTGCAGCCTTCATCATTTCAATGCCGCCTGCACAATGACAATTGACAATATCCACACCGAGTTTTGCCAAATTCTTCATTCCACCTTTTACCGTATTTGGAATATCATGTAGTTTTAGATCCAAGAAAATCTTATGTCCCATTTCTTTGACTTCTTTAACAATGTCTAGGCCACAAGCATATGTTAATTCCATACCAATTTTTACATATACGGGTTCATCAAATTGCTTTAAAAAGTCTAACACTTGTTCTTTGTTTGAAAAATCTAATGCAATAATCGTTTTACTCATCTTAAGCTCCTTCCAATTGCTTCTTGAATTGATGTTAAATTATATTTTTTTAGAGTTGGTTCTAAATCACGAATGATTTTTGGACATACAAACGGGTTCGCAAAATTTGCTGCACCTACTTCAACAGCCGAAGCACCTGCATAAAGATATTCTAATACATCTTCTGCACACATGATGCCGCCAACTCCAATGATAGGAATATGCACTGCTCGAGCACATTGATACACGCAGCGAATACCTACTGGTTTTATAGCTGGACCACTTAAACCACCTGTCGTATTTGCTAAAATGGGCTTTCCTGTTTTAAGATCGATACGCATACCAAGCAATGTATTGATCATGACCAATCCATCTGCACCACCTTCTTCTACCGCTTTGGCAATAGAAACAATGTCTGTTACATTTGGAGATAATTTCACATAGACTGGTTTTTTTGCGACAGCTTTGCAGAGTTGTGTAATATGTTTC
>CALBJM010000090.1 GCA_937893225.1 uncultured Erysipelotrichaceae bacterium
TTCATAGGATACCTCCTACTAAGGTATTCCCAAGTTTTTATAAAAATCCAAAAATTGAGTATTTTTATTTCTGCCTATTTTAGCAATACTAGAATCAGGATCGTTTTGTGCTTTGATAAGATGAATTTAGAAAGGGATGGGGGTAGCAGTGTATCTGCATATGTAAAAGTATATTTCTATTGCATTTCTTAAAGAATTCTTAATAGTTTGATGACTGTTTTCTTAATGTGTAAATGCGTAAAATAAATGAGAAAGAGGGATTGAGAATGACAACGATATTAATTGTAGATGATGAATCAGATATTCGTTCAGCATTACGTATATATTTAAAACCTGAGGGGTATGATTTAAGAGAAGCTGAAGATGGTAAGCAAGCTTTAGACGTATTGCACAATGAAAAAATTGATTTAGTTCTTTTGGATATTATGATGCCTGTTATGGATGGTATAGAAACCATCAGCAAATTACGTGAGTTTACGAATGTTCCAGTGATTTTTTTGAGTGCAAAAAGTGAGGATACAGATAAAGTTATGGGACTTAATGTTGGAGCAGATGATTATATTACAAAACCATTTAATCCAACAGAAGTAATAGCGCGCGTTCGCTCACATATAAGAAGATATACGATGCTTGGTTGTCTTGTTCAAAAAGAACATCATTGGGAAATTGGTGGCATTGTATTAGATGATGATGAGAAATCTGTATTTGTTGATGGAAAGTTAATTAATTTGACACCTATGGAATATGGAATATTAAAATTATTGATTCAAAATCCAGGAAAAGTTTATTCTTCACAGCAGATTTATAAAAATGTATGGAAAGATGAGCCAATAGGAACAGAAGGTACTATTGCGGTTCATATACGACATTTGCGTGAAAAAATTGAAATCAATGCTAAAGATCCTCGGTATATTAAAGTGGTATGGGGACAAGGGTATAAAATGGAGACACAACATGGCACAAATAAATGCGTGGAAAAGTAATAAAATTTTAAAAATATTTGGTGTAGTAGCATTGATGGCTTTGTGTGTGATAGCGTGTTTGTCAGGGTATTTAGTTCTTTATCAAGTAGAGTCACAAGGTGCTGATTCTTGGTTTGATACTTCTACAGCAATATATCGTATACAAGTGGATACTGGAAATTTTTTAGATGGATATTTGAAAGATGAGCCTTCTTTGAAAGAAGAAAGTAATTCTGAAGAGGATTATCAGATTGATGAACTTATAAATGGAAAATATAAGACAATTTATAACACAATTGATGCAAAGAAAAAGTATGTATATTCTAAGTCATATATGTTTTATCAATATGCAGATGATTCAGATAGAGACATTCGGTATGCTGGCTTTGGGTCTGCATATGAATTGCAACACGCAGAAGTTACAACAACTGATGAGGACAGAGTGTTTATTGTAACAGTTTCCATTATGAAACCAACAAATGATGCTGATGCGTATTATGTAAACTATGTGAAGTATGAAAATTTGAAACAATATATGCCATATGCAATGACTATATTTATTGGGACTTTGTGGATAGCATTGATACTATTAATTCTAGAATTTATCAGTGCAGGACATGTGAAAGGTGAAGAAGGTATACACTTGTCTTGGTTTGATAAAATACCATTTGATGTTGTACTTTTAGGGAGTTGTATTTGTATACCTTTACTTTTGGAATGTTTGTTTTCTCTTATAGATGTATTTCCATCTATAGTGAGTGATTATTCTTATGCTATATTTCCAGTGTCATGTATAGAATTGATTTGTTTAAGCATATATTTTTGCATTGTTACATTGATTGTTAGAATTAAGAGCCACACATTATTGAAGAATAATTTGTGCGTAAAACTTTTCATTTATATAAAAGAAAAGGTTCAATTATTTTTCGAAAATATTTTAATAATACCAAAGTGGTGGTTAGTACTAGTGTTATGTGGATATGGAATTGGTATATTTATGCAGATGACAATGCTGGATTACACAGGTCCTATAGGCGTATTTTTTCTTGGTGTGGAAGTGATTGCTTGTATTTTTATGCTTTTGTGTGGTAGAGATGGGTGGATACTTTTGAAAACATCAAAAGAATTATCAAATGGAAATTTAGAATATCGTATAAAAGAAATAGAGTTGAATAGAATGCGAGGACCATTCTATGAAATGGGAAAAAATTTCATGAATATTGGTGAAGCGATGGAAACGGCGGTTTCTGAAAAGATGAAATCTGAAAGAATGAAAACAGAGCTTATCACAAATGTATCGCATGACTTAAAAACTCCGCTGACCTCTATTATTAATTATGTGGATCTTTTAAAAAGAGAACATACACCAGAAATGGAAAAAGAATATTTAGAAATTTTAGACAAACAAAGCCAAAGATTAAAACGCTTAACAGAAGATGTTGTAGAAGCATCAAAAGCAAGTTCTGGTAGTATTACAGTGAATATGACAGATATTGATGTACAAGAAATATTAGACCAAGCACAAGCTGAATATGAAGATAAAATGCAAAGTGCTAAATTGAAAGTCATCGTTCATAATGAAGCAGAGCATATAAAAGTCAAAGCCGATGGTAGATTGTTATGGAGAGTTTTCAGAAATCTCTTATCGAATATTTGTAAGTATTCACTTCCTGGAACAAGAGTGTATATCAATGTGGTGGAAAAAGCGGATACCATTATTATTGAATTTAAAAACACTTCACGTGAAGAGTTGAATATATCTGCAAATGAATTGAAAGAAAGATTTGTACGTGGAGATTCTTCAAGACATGTAGAAGGTAGTGGATTAGGTCTTTCTATTGTGGAATCGTTAATGAAATTGATGCATGGTTCATGTGAAATCTTCATTGACGGGGATTTGTTTAAAACAAATATTGTTTTACAAAAAAAATAACAGGAGTAATTTTGCTCCTGTTTTTAGTGTGCCAGGCATGGTGCATATCTAGAGAGTTGAAACGTACTCTCTGTC
>CALBJM010000091.1 GCA_937893225.1 uncultured Erysipelotrichaceae bacterium
GAGTTTTTGCATATTTTGAGAATATGGCTTTTTTTCATATCCCAATGGTTGTGTTAAAACGACAACATTTCGATCATATCCGATAGATTCAAAATACGCTAAAGGTATAGAGTCACTAATACCGCCATCCAATAATTCATACCCGTCAACTTTTACATTTCTTGAAACCATCGGCATAGATGCAGATCCCTGAATCCATAACAAATCATTTTCTTTTCCATCTGTGCATTTATGATACACAGCTTCACCAGTATTGACATCTGTAGCAACACAATAAAATTCCATAGGATTTTTTTCAAAGGTTTCATGATCCCATATATCCAATTGATTTGGTAATATATCATAATTAAACTTTGAACCAAACAAATCCCCTGTTAACATAAGAGAAAAAATCGATGCATGCCTCTTATCTCTACAATAGGCAATGTTATAACGCAACACTCTGCCAATTTGTCTAGACTTGATATTACACCCAAAAGCTGCTCCTGCACTCACACCGATTGCACCATCAAAACCAACTTCATTGATCATAAATGCATCCAGTACACCTGCAGTAAACAAGCCTCTCATTGCACCGCCTTCAAGAATTAATCCTTTTTTCATGCATTTTCCTCTTCTTTTTTATTTCTACGCGGAAAGAGCGATTTCTGTAAACTATAAATTGAACCATTTTTATTACATGCATATGCTACAGCACAAACAACAAACAAATACGGCATATATTGAAAGCCGAAAACTTCAGCACCAACAAACATTGCTGCAAAAAATGTATTTGTACCTGCTGCAAATACCGCTGCATAGCCTAACATTGCCGCAAAAGCACCATTGATGCCAAGAAGCGGTCCCGCAACTGCGCCTAATGTTGCACCTATTGTAAACAATGGCACTACTTCGCCACCCATCAAACCACAACTCATTGTTAAAATCGTTAGCACAGCTTTTAAGAACCAATCATATGCATATATCCTTTTTCCACTCACTGCATCCGCTATCAAATTTCCTCCAGCCCCTGAATATCTGCCAAAATGCAATACAATTAATAAAATGCTTAAAATACATCCAAGAATAACAGCTTTTCGCATCGGATTCGGAAATATTTGGGCTGCTTTATGTTGTGCAGCATGCATGTAATACGAAAATGCTAAGCCTGCAATACCAAACAATACGCCCAACAATACAAGAAGTAACACTGTATGTCCATTCCATACCAAACTGCCATCAAAACTGATTGCAGAAGATGGTAAACCTAAAAAAGCAGAAGTATTTGCCGCAACAAATGATGCTACTAATGATGGCAGCAAAATAGGATATCGTATTTCCCCGGCAACCATTACTTCCATCGCAAATAGAACAGAAGACAAAGGCGTTTGAAATAATCCCGCAAAACCAGCAGCCATACCAATTGGCAAAAAATACCTACTCGCATTTTCGAGCTGTACTTTATTTGCAAACCAATTCGATACGGTCGCTCCGATTTGCATCGCTACACCTTCTCTGCCAGCACTACCGCCAACAAGATGTGTTATCCATGTGCCTACTATCGCAAAAGGAATCAAAAGAAGTGGAATCGTTTTTGCTTTACCTTCCTCCACTTCAAAAACAAGTCCCATTCCTTTTTTACATACACCACCAAATTTATAGTATAAAAGAGAAACAATATAAGCGCCTATCGGAATAGCTAGCAAAAATATCCAACCAAATCCTTGCCGAAATTCCGTTAGTTTTTCTAACACAATACCAAACAATGCATCAATACTTCCAGTGATAACACCTATGACAACGCCCAAAATACATAACAAAGCTTGTATTTTGATACTTTGAAAAATATCCGTTAAATCTTGCATAATCTGATCTCCTAAACTACTAACAAGTTTAGAACGCACAATACTTGAATGCAAGAAAAGAACCGAAAATCCGGTTCTTATCCTAAATATTCCGACATTGTTTTTTTCTCACCAAGTGATTCAAAATCATGTATAAAATCTTCTACAGCACGATCTATTGCAGGATTTTTTACGAACGCATCAATGACAGAAGGTGCTGCAGTCGCCGATCCAATCCCGTATTCACAGAGTTCCAATACTTGTTGGCTATTCTTGAAAGATGCCGCAAGGACCATACAATCCATATGATGATTCACTAAAATATCCTGGATTTCTTTCGTAACACGAATTCCATCATACCCCATATTATCAATACGATTCACATATGGCGCCACATATGATGCACCAGCCTTTGCAGCTAAATACGCCTGCATTGGTGTAAACACCACTGTTCCACAAGTCGTTATACCTTCTTCTTTTAATATACGAATAGCTTTAAATCCCTCTGGAATAGATGGCACTTTCACAATTGTATTCTCACCTAATAGCTTCACAATGGCTTTTGCATCTTCCACCATTCCTTCTGCATCAGTTGGCAAAGCTTGTACAAACAATAATGCATCACTTCCTATGATTTCACGAATTTCAAGCAAAACTTCCTTTGGATTTCTTTTTTGCTTTCCTAAGATAGATGGATTTGTTGTCACACCATCAATTGGATAATACTCTACAAGTCTTTGAATTTCTTCTACATTTGCATCATCAATTAATAATTTCATTTATTTTCCCTCTTATAATGATTGTTCCGTTCTTCCAATAATATCATCTTGTGTTTTTTTACTTAATACATTAAAGAATGCAGAATATCCTGCTACACGTACTATCAAATCTTTGTGTTTTTCTGGATGCTTTTGTGCATCAATCAATGTTTCTCTTGAAACAATATTGTATTGCACATGGTATCCATGTAAACGATTAAAGAAAGCACGAATCAACATTTCTAATTTTTGTTTATTTTCTTCTGTCGCAAGCATTGTTGGTGTCATTTTTTGATTCAATAATACACCACCAGTAATTTTCTCCGTCGGTAATTTAGAAACTGTTTTAAATACGGCAGTCGGTCCCTTTTTGTCACAATTGTGTGCAGGCGAACAGCCTTCTGCCAATGGTTCCCACGCATTTCTGCCATCCGGTGTTGCAAACGTTCCCATACCTTGACCAACATTAGCAGAAATAGACGATGTGCCGCCATAGCGGATTCCACCAATTGGTCCTCTTCCATAACGTGTATTTGGATATTTTTTCATTTCGTCGATATAGATATTATAAACATCAACAACTAATTG
>CALBJM010000092.1 GCA_937893225.1 uncultured Erysipelotrichaceae bacterium
TGTAAATCATGTGTATGATAGAACGCCAGAGGAATCTTATATGCGTCTAATGCATCATCTAAAGAGAATCCTTCCTGGTGTTGCAGAGAATGAAATTGATTATTTTTTGAAAAAATGAAATTTGGTCATTTATTTTATAATTCTATGCAAAAGTCATAAAATATAGGTATAATAGAGTTATGAAAACGCTATCATTACAAGGGGTGTGAATTATGACTCAAAAAAAGACAATAAAAAAAACAGCTTCTAGGAAGAAAGAAGTAAAAATGCCTTCTGATCCTGCTTTTATTACGGAATACGATAGATATCTATTTGGTATAGGTAGAGATTATAAGATTTATCAAAAGATGGGAGCACATTCCGCAAAGTTGAAAAATCGTAAAGGGATGCATTTTGCGGTATGGGCACCACACGCAAAAGCTGTATCCATTGTGTGTGAAAGAAATCATTGGGATCCTAAAGCAAATTATATGCTGCCTTTAGAGAAGAGCGGTATTTTTGAAGGCTTCATTTCAGGAATGGGTTATGACGAATTGTATAAATATGCAATAGAGACAACTTCAGGAGAAATATTATACAAAGCGGATCCTTATGCTTTTTCAGCGGAATTAAGGCCTGGAAATGCATCTAAAACTGCTGATATTTCTTCTTTTAAGTGGTCTGATGCAAAGTGGTTAGAAGAAAGAAAAGCAAATACTGGTTTTGGACAGCCTATGTCAATTTATGAATTGCATTTAGGCTCTTGGAAAAAGAAGGACGATGGTAGTGAAGATGGTTTCATGAACTATCGTGAATATGCAAAAGAGTTGTGTGATTATTGTAAATATATGGGATATACACACGTGGAATTGATGGGAATCGCGGAACATCCTTTTGATGGTTCTTGGGGATATCAAGTAACGGGATATTATGCGCCAACAAGTCGTTATGGTGCTCCAGCAGATTTTATGTATCTCATCAATACATTACATAAGAATCATATAGGTGTTATTTTGGATTGGGTTCCAGCGCATTTTCCAAAGGATGCTTTTGGTTTAGCTGATTTCGATGGTACACCAACGTATGAATAA
>CALBJM010000093.1 GCA_937893225.1 uncultured Erysipelotrichaceae bacterium
CATAGCACAAAGTAGTATTATATTAAAAAAAGAAGTTAGTGGAGTGTTTAAGTAGCGCATTCTATCTGCTTCTTTTTGTTTTTTTTAATTTTTACGTATTGTTGAAAGCATTTTATTAAAGTAATCTTAAATTAGCTTCCTTGCATCCATTCCTAAATACGCATACAATGAAATGGTATTGAAAGAAGAAAGTATGGCTAAGAAGAAAAGAAAATTAACGAAGTTTGGTAGAATTCTATCAGATATATTGATTGTTGCTTGTTTAGGAATTGCTGGGTTTTCTGGTTGGAATTTGTATAAAGAGTTACATGAGTATAAAGTGAGTGAACAGACATATACAGAATTGTTGCCTAAAGTGACAGTGAAAGATGAAGAAACACAAGAAACTACAGGGTATGATTGGGATTCCTTGAGAGAAATGAATGCAGATATAGCTGGTTGGATAAAAATGGATGATAGTACCATTGATTATCCGTTTGTAAAAGGGCAGGATAATGAGTATTATTTGCATCATTTGTTTAATGGGGAGTATAACAATTCTGGTTGTGTGTTTATTGATGTGAATAATAATAGTGATTTTAGTGATAAAAATACGGTTATGTATGCACATAATATGCGAAATGGAACAATGTTTGCGGCTATAGAGCAGTTTAAGAATGCTTCTTATTATGATACACACAAAGAAATACATATCTATACACCTAATCAAAATTATGTTGTGTATCCTGTAGCGGGTATGTTGTCTAATGGACAAGATGATTATGTGCGTACTTCATTTAGTGATGATAATGATTTTATGAATTATGTTAGTCGGTTTGTACAAAATTCTACATTTACATCTGAAGTAAGTATTGAAGCGACAGATAAAATCGTTATGTTGAGTACATGTAACTATGATACGTATGATGGTAGATATGTCTTGATAGGAAAATTAGTTCCAGAGGAAACGAATGCAGAATAGGTATGATTTTGATGATACAACTGAGGAAGAAATTCAACCAAAGCCTTTGAAAAAAAGAAAACTGAAGAAAAGAAAAAGAACACTTTCTTCACAGTTTTATTGGTTGCTTCTTTGTATTGCTTCTGCAGCAACATTTCTTGTTTTATATAATACACCTATATTTCCTAGAAAATGGGCATTTTTAGTATTGGGATTTCTTGTTTTATTACTTATTCTAACAGGAATATTCACTTCTATTTTTTTACCTAGAAATAGATTTCAGAAGTTTGTGAATTGTACATTAGCAGTTTGTCTAGGCATTATTAGTGCTATTACGCCTTTGTATATCAATAAAATAACAGATTTATTTGAAAGTGCATTAGGGAACAAAGTACGTATTAATTTATATGTGTTAACAGAAGATTATAAAGCACAATATGGTGATAAGTATCAGAATACGATACCTTTGCCGCAAGAAGAGAGTAATGGTGTTTATAAAAATGTAAACATACAAGACTATGCAAATGCTGTATATGGTACGACTATAGCAACAGACACTCTGAATCAAGAATATGCGGTAAAGAAATTGAATGAGCTTACGGGTACGCAAATCCAAACGATTGATAAGGCTTCTTTAAGTGAAGCGGTTGAGGCATTATATGATAACCGTATAGATATATTAATCATGTCTGAGGCATTAGCTTCTACAATAGAAGATATTCCTGGCTATGAAAACTTTGAAGCGGATACAAGAATTCTTTATTCGATAGATCGTGTAATTGAATCTTCTGCAGATAGCGTAAAAATCAATATGACGAATAAACCATTTACGATATTTTTTGGAGGAAATGATACAACTGGTGAATTGTCTCTACAAGGTAGAACAGATGTAGATATGACAGTGACAGTAAATCCAAATACACATCAAATCCTCATAGCAAATTTACCAAGAGATTCTTGGATTCCTAATCCATATTACAATGGAACGCGTGATAAATTAACGCATCTTGGATTGGTTGGCTTAGATAACACAATCTCTGAAATAAGTGATATTTATAGTGTTGACATTGAAAATTACGTACTAGTAAACTTTGATACTTTTATGGCAATTATTCGTGCTTTAGGTGGTATTACGATTGATAATCCATATGGTTTTACTGCAATTAATGGAATGGTTTTTCCAGAAGGAACAATGGATTTAAATGAAGATTATGCATTGATGTATGTTAGAGAGCGTGAAAATCTACCAGATGGTGATTTTGGCAGAAATATGCATCAACAAATCGTGATGAAAGCAATTATCAATAAGTTAGTGTCTAAAGAAATTATCACTAAGTTTAATGCATTATTAAATGAAATTGACGGGCAATTTTTGACAAATATTTCTGCAGATTCATTTTATGCACTAGCACAAAAACAATTAGATGAAGGCATTGACTGGAATATTGTGAATTACCATATTACAGGAACAACAGGCATGGAAATCTGTGCATCTGCACCAGGACAGAGACTATCTGTAGTATATCCATATGATAATCAAATTACTTTTGTAAAAGATGAAATACAAAAGGTGATTCAAGGAGAAATCATAACCCAAGAAGAATTACCAGATGGACAATTTAGTGAAGATGCTACAACAGAATGAGTATAATAGATATGAAAGAAGGAAATACGATGTATACAATAAAAGACTTATATGATTTGAATCACACACAAGCAAAAACCTTTCTTAGTCAATTTACATATCCATGGGAAGCTTTGAAAGGCATTAAAGACTTGATTCTTGAGATTGGTTCTCAATTACCAAAAGAAGAATACGATGAAGTTTCAGAACATGTATGGGTACATAAAACAGCACATGTTTTTCCATCTGCTTACTTAGGTGCACCTTGCATTATAGGGGCAAATACAGAAGTTAGACATTGTGCATTTATAAGAGGCAGTGCATTGGTTGGAGAAGATTGTGTTGTTGGTAATAGTTGTGAGCTGAAGAATGTCATCTTGTTTGATCATGTACAAACACCACATTACAATTATGTAGGAGATTCAATACTTGGCTATTATTCTCATATGGGAGCAGGATCGATAACTTCAAATGTAAAGAGTGATAAAAAACTTGTCGTTGTACATGATAGAGTGCATGGAGAAGAAATAGAAACAGGTTTAAAGAAATTTGGAGCTATGTTAGGAGATCACGTAGAAGTGGGTTGTAACAGTGTGTTGAATCCAGGAACAGTGATTGGTAGAGACAGTAGAGTGTATCCTACAAGTTGTGTAAGAGGAGTTGTTCCAGAAAAGAGTATTTGGAAAAATGATGGAACGATACTTGCTCAAAAAGACTAGTAAACGATATAGGCACCACATGATAGGTGCCTTAATTTTTATATAGATAAGGTATTATGCAATCTATGAAGAAAATTATAGAACCATCATTTTCAAATACATTAGTAGAAATGCAATTGTGTGATGTTGTAGAGAATCGCACGGAGAATGCATTGTTTCAATCAAATATTGTAGAAAAAAGTTTTGCACAAGTAGAATTCTATGAATGTGAATTTAAGCATGTTACGATGCATGGCAAAATGCAAGGGTGTTTGTTTGTAGATGTAATATTTGAGCATTGTGATTTATCGAATACATCTTTTGAAGAGTCTGTATTTCGTAGATGTGTCTTTCGAAATTGTCGTATGACTGGAATAGACATGTCTTTGTGTACTTTTACAGATGTGCAGTTTTTAAATGTACAATGCGCATATGTGAATTTTAATGGTACCAAATGGAAGCGTGTTAGATGTAAGAAAACAATATTTGATGAAGGTTCATTATATAAGTGCAAATTAGATTCTGTAGAGATCAATGAATGTAGTTTACAAAGCTGTGAAATTGCTGAAACACCACTATTCAATATCAATTTATCGACGAGTAATATTCAAGGTATTGCGGTTATGCCAGAAAACTTAAAAGGAGTAATCGTAAATCAAGAACAAGCAATTGCATTAGCGAGCTTATTAGGTATTGTAATATGTTGAATTTCACGAATCTTTCACAATTTCAACATAAATTTCTCACAAGTAGAAAGTACTATATAGTTGTTCCAGAAGAGTAGTAATTTCTTTCCCTCCCTATAAGTGGAATGAAAAAGTCCTGTGCCAGCAGGACTTTTTCAGTCTTTAACATTTTGATAGAATTGTATATCTTATTCTGGTTGTAGATTATGTAAAATAGATGTGCAAAAGGAGAAAGGAAGATGTTACAGGCAATATTGATATTTATAGGGCTTTCTATTGATGGATTTGTTGTAATGATGAACAAAGGTGCACAGTTACGTAATTTGAAACTGCGTAAAATTCTTTGTTACGCATTGGAATTTGCAATCGTTGCTACGATCATGTTTATGATTGGCTTTGCTGGAAGTAAGATTTTGACCGCAAATTTCTTTAAAGCACGTGCAGAAATCACAATTGCTTCATTAATCGTATTTTTTGTTGGTGCTATGTTAATTGAAAAGTCGTATTTGAATAAAAATTTTGAAGAAAAGTTAGATGATCATTTTGATGAGAAGCAATTGTTGCATTTAGCGTGTGTAACGAGTTTAGATACCTTATTTGTTGGTGCAGCATATGGCTTTTTAGCAGTACATGCAATATTTGCAGCAAGTATTTCTTTTATAATTACGTTTTTAGCAGTGTTATCTGCGTTGCTAATCGGTTATAATTTAGGAGCGAAGTATCAAAGAATCGTAGGTATGATTGGTGGAGCTTTGATGGTTTTCTTCGGCATTTACATGATTGTGACATATGTTGTGATGAGGTAGTTATGGAATATCATAAAAATCTCATGAAAATATCTTTGGCTGAAAATCTTCGGCAATTAATGGAACGGAATTTATTTGAAAAGATTACAATCAAACAGATTTGTGATGCAACAGGTGTAATTCGTGCAACGTTTTATAACTATTTTAGTGATAAATATGATTGTTTAAATTGGATCATATACCATGACATTGTTGAAACAACAAAGGATTCCGTTATAAGTGGAGAATTTGAAAAAGCTCTGACTGATTCTTTATCCGTTTTACTTGAAAATAAGCAATTTTATCGCATTGCTTATCATGTGACTGGACAAAACAGCTTTGAAGATATGATTCGTGATAACTTAAGAATATTAGTTTTGAAGTTTCTAGAAAGATATCGTAGAGAAGATTATCTTCCAAAGTATTCTAATGCATTACTGAGTCGCTATTATGCTGAGTCATTGGCATTTACAATACGTATGTTTGTAAATGAAATTGGTGGTGCTATGTCTGTTGAAGAAACAAAGCAAATGATTTTGGATCTTATGAAGAATTCCTTCTTTGACTTCGTGAATTTAAAGGAAGTTAAAGACTGAGTTCTTTTTTTGTGAGGTGTGTGATGAGAACAGTACAAGTCAAAACAGAACTAGGAATACTTGAAGGTGAAGCAAAAGTTTCGAGTATGATATTTAGAGGAATTCCTTATGCTGAACCGCCTATAGGAGAGCGACGCTTTAAAGTGCCAATGAAGAAAGCTAAGTGGAATGGTGTATATTCTGCGTTGGAATTTGGACCACAATGCCCACAAGCTGATCCGAAACATGGCTTTTATGGGAAGGAATTTTATACAAATCCAAAGTATCCTTTACCATTACAAAGTGAAGATTGTTTGTATTTGAACATTTGGGCTCCACGAAAAGAAGGAACATTTCCTGTGGCATTTTGGATACATGGCGGAGCATTTGATCATGGATTTGGTTCAGAAATGGAATTTGATGGAGAAAAGTTTGCTTCACATGATGTTATTTTAGTGACCATTAATTATCGTGTAGGTGTTTTTGGGTTTTATGCAGATCCTGCATTAACAAAAGAAAATAATTTTCGTACAACAGGCAATTATGGGTTATTAGATCAAATCATGGCTTTGCGTTGGGTACATGAAAATATTGCAAATTTTCATGGAGATCCCAATCGTATTACAATATTTGGCCAATCTGCAGGCGCAATGAGTGTACAGGCTTTAGTGTCATCACCTTTAACAAGAGGTATGATTCATAGTGCAATTATGCAGTCTGGTGGAGGCGTAGATAACGGATTGTGTACAACCAAAAAGCTAGAAGATGCATATCATATTGGAGAAAGAATCAAACAATTGTGCGGCGTTAAGAGTTTAGCTGGTTTACGTAATGTTAATGCTGAAAGACTTGTAGAAATATTGCCAAAATTATATGAAGAAAGCAATGGCTTAACGTTTGGACCTGTAAATGATGGATATGTATTGCTTGAGGATATGGGTGCTGCCGCAAAGAATGGTAGAATTGCAGATATTCCATATATCATTGGAATCACTGGTGATGATATTACTGTGGAAAAAGGAAGCGATGCAAGGAAAACAAAGTTTTATCAAGGATGTGTAAACTTTGCAAATGTACGTGCGAATTATTCTCGGAAACCTGTCTATATGTATTACTTTAATAGAAAATTACCTAGTGATGAAGCGGGTGCGTTTCATTCTTCTGAATTGTGGTATGTATTTGGTACATTAGATCGTTGTTGGAGAGATATGACAATCAAAGATTATCGTATTTCTGAAGCCATGATTACTGCTTGGACAAATTTTATGAAATATGATGATCCAGGAGCACAGTGGAAACCATATACGCGAAAACAAGAATTTGTTCGGAATTTTTTATAAAAAGCATTGTTTGCAATACTTGAAATAAAACATATTTATGTTATATTTTAGATGGCTAGAAAAGCGATAAGCCACAGGTACAAAAAAGGAGACTGCTGGAACAGTCTCCTTTTTCAATGCCTAGGCTGATCGACTATTTTTTATTTCCGGTTCTATCCAGTCATTTGCAGATATAGTATGAAACGCTACCTGCTACGAGAGAACTCAGAAAAGCGAAAATATACTCCACAAGTACTCACCTCCTTTCCAGAGGTCGGGAGGTAGCCGACAAAATAATGATATCAAAAAGAATCGCGTTTTTAAGTGTTTAGTAAGTAATAAAAATCGAGATAGTTCACAATGGGGGTTGTGTAACTATTCTCGATTTTATGTTATTCAGTTGATTGGTCTGTTTTCTTGTCTTCAGAGCTCTTTGGGTAAAAGAGTTCAATGTCACGTTTTTTATCAAATACGTTATTGTATTGCAACATACGATATTCATTAATAAGGGCATCATCAATATCATCTACGGATTCATAGAAATTTCCTAAAGAATCATAACAACCATATAAGCTAATGACTGGGTAGCTGTCTTTCAATTCATATAAGAATTGTTGATAAGGCGTTAATTCCATATTTGCGGTGTGTAGAATTAATGAAGACATGTAATTTGCACTAAGTTTATCGTATGTTTTGTCTTCAATATCATAGTTTGCCCAAATGAGGAAAGGCGTTACATATTGCTTGATGTCTTCCTCTGGTGTCCCACTTGTTGGGAAGAAAAGTCGATCAGATGCTGCACCTAATGAAGGCTGATGATCACCATACATGATAATCATGACATTTTCATCAACGTTTTTAAAATACTCAATAAGTTCTTTAAATGCTTCATCTGTTAATTTGATCAAAGATAGATAATTCTCTGCTGTATCATAATTTTCATAACCATAGCTTGATAAATCTACAGTTTGCTGCAAATCATCAGCATTTTTATAAGCACCGTGGTTTTGATAAGTGACATTGAAGATAAATTGATTTTTGCCTTTATTGGATTCATAGGATTCAATGACTTTTTCGAAGTCTTGCTCATCTGTTGGATAGCCATGAATCGTTTCTAATCCATCAAATGTTTCCGCAAATTCTGTGTTTTGGAATTGTAGTTTTTCATAGGCGGTTCTTCTATTCCAGTTTGTTGCTTTGCCTAAATGAATACCAGTTGTGTCATATCCATTTCGATTCATATAAGAAACTGTAGAAGGTACAGAACGATTCATATACATGTTGTATGGATATACACCTGCTTGGAAGAATGCAGTTGTGTTTCCTGTAAGTGTTTCATATTCTGTATTACATGTTCCACCACCTCTTACAGAAACGTAGAGATTTCCACGAATCGTGTTATCTAAAGAGTTGAAGAATGGTGTCATGTTATCTGCATAGTCTGTTCCACCAATATCTAAATCTGAAAAAGATTCGTTCATGATTTGGATAATCGTTGTTGGTTTTGTTCCATCTTCATTGACTGCTTGTTTAGCATGTTCGCTATAGATTTCTTTGAGCTTTTCTAAAGCGTCTTCACTATATCCATCTGGCTTTTTTGGTTGGTTTTCAATATATTGTCTAACAAGTCCAGTAAAAGAAAGCGTCGTTCCTTCGTTTTGGAAAGTGGATAATAAACGAATGTCCCAAAGATAATATGAACCAATACTATTAAAGAATAGTGCAACGACAATAATGATAATAGGATATGCAACGTAATACTTGTTGATTTTTGTCTTATCTCGTGGGGTAGCACGCATCACTAAATACAGAATTGCACAAGTAATCAGAGAGCATACCATGATGTAATTGATTTGAATATCATAGTTACTAGCAACATCTAAAGCAGTACCTAGTGCTGAAAAGTCCCATGGTGCAATTGGACGGTTTCTGAATCTTACAACAAATGTGGATACGATTGCATATATTGTGAACAATAGATTGGAAATATTTAATCCCATTGGTAATCTTCTAAATATCAAGTGAATGATTTTGTAGATGACGATCATGATACCTACATTGAGTAGACGTAGTCCCATATTGATGTAATAGAAGTTTCCTAGGATATTTTCCATCATAAAGAAAATCCAACAAGGACTTGCTAATAACATGACTTCATTTAAAGGAATGTTAGCAATGAAAGTAATGTGTTTGTCTAACAGTACTGCAATAAACCATGCAATTAAGCAAATTACAACATAAAGTTGTACAATAAGGTATTTTGGTAAATATTCGTCTTCTGGGAATTGAATAAAACCAGATACATTTTGTAAATTCAAGTGAATTTGATCATTTTCTAGTGAAATATCAATACCTTGTGATCCAGCAATTTGATATGTAAAATTATCAGCTGTGTATTCACGTAGTTTCATTGGGCCAAAAGATAGTGTGATTTTATTGATGACCATGCTTTTGATATCTTGCAATTGCATTTGTAAACTATTTGTAACAATTGGAATATCGGTAATCAATATTTCTTTTGAGCCAGAAGAAACTGAAGCCCACGTTTTATGACCTTGATAGTTATAATTTTCAAAGATTTCTTCGCCACGATCCGTATTGTAGTTTGCTAAGCAAATCGTTCCTTCGCTAGTTGAGGCAAGATCAACTTTGTACGCAAGGTGTGGCGTATAAAATACAAGGAAGAGTCCAGATACGAAAAGAAACCAGACAATTCTCTTGATTGAAAAAATTTGTTTTAGTTTATTCATCATATTAATACTTCCTCTTTTTTTGAACCTTTCTAGTTTAGCATTATTGTGTGAAGAAGTCTCAAAAGAAAGATGTGAAATTTCTTGTTTTTTATAGAAAAAGAAAATGTTAGCCAAAAAAACAGTTGTGTTTTCACAACTGTTAGTTAAATGTTACAAATTCTTCTTCTGGTTTTTGATAATGTGAAATGCGATCAGCATACAATACACAAGTTTCTCCACCATTTTCCATAGGAATTGTTTTGAGATGCCCTTGTACTTCATACCATTTGCCAATCTCTAATTCTTGAATCTTTACACCAGTTACTGTAATTCCGCATTCTGAAGTATCTGCTGCACAGCACACCATAGCACGACGTGCCATGATAAATGTCTGATGATATCCAGGAATTTTTTCAGCATAATAACCACGTAAGATGACCTCTTTTCCATCATATTTTTGAGGATTTTCTACCGCATCCATATACCACAGACCATAATCTTCATCTTTTATATCTATTAATGGAGCATTGATATCAAATGGTAATCCACCATCTTTTAATTCGACCGCCTCACCAAATGCGCCTTCATAGAAAATCTGTGCTCTTCGATTGATGGCTTTGATGTTTCCTCTTAACATACTTCCGGATGTTTCTTCTGTACAACGATTGCAAATAACTGTATCAGAATAGCGCAATTGTTCATACATCATTTGTCTTAGTGGTCCCATAAATGTGGAAAAAGTAGAAGCATCTACTGGAGTAAGAATTTGTACTAGTGGCCAAAAATCTGGCATGTCAGAAATAATGGCTTCTGGAACAGCTAAAGTACCATTCCACTCTATGAATACTTGAGATGGGTGATAGATCGTATCTAATTCATGCATCTTTTCTGGTGTAAATGTATCCACATCATCAACATATTCAATAAATGCATTGTGCTCTTGCAACCAATTTTCCTCGTATTCTGTTTCGCCTTGTTCAAAACAAACGATCAATGTTCTAGAAATGCCATCCATGAAGCCAGGATCGTCCATCGTGTCTTTGATTAACGTAGTTTTACCAGAATCTAGAAAACCAGTAAATAAGTATACAGGAGTAGCCATATTACTTCACCTGAAAGATAGATTTGATGTTTTCTACATCAACATGTTCACCAATTACTGTAATTAAACCAGTATATGCAGCCTTACCAATACGAATATCTGTATCACCAGGAACATAGTCAAAGAATAGCCAAGAACCATCATGCGTTGGTACGATTCCCTTGGCACGTACAATATTGTCGCCTAACTTAGACAAAGCTGTACGAATTTCTTCTTCTGTATATTTGTTAACCGTTTCGATACCAATTGAATCAAATACATCATCGGCATCAGGTCCATCATGATGATGGTGGTGATGATGGTGATGATGTTCTTCACCTCCGCCAATGTGAATCTTATTTCCTTCAGACAAACCTTCATTTGCTTCTTCAATTGCATCAGAATGATCATGATGATGACAACAACATTCATGTTCTTCTTCATGGTCATGGTGATGGCAGCACTCATGCTCTTCATCGTGGTCATGATGGCAGCAACATTCATGCTCTTCTTCATGATCATGATGGTGTTCTTCGTGTTCGTCTTCATCAAAATCAATTTCTTCGATCCCTTCTGGGAATCCGTTTGAAGAACCAGTCATAGCTTCGTAAATACTATTTCCGCTTAAATCGTCCCAAGGTGTTGTAATGATTCTGACATCAGGATTTAATTCACGAATGATAGAAATATCTTCGTTTAGCTTATCTTCTTCAACCATTTGTGTTCTACTTAAGATTACACAAGAAGCTGTATGAATCTGATCATCAAAGAAATCTTTAAAGTTTTTGTGATATGTTTTACATCTCTTTGCATCCACAACTGTACTATAACTGTTTAATTCCAATCCTTCCACAGACTTAACAATAGAAAGAATATCAGACAATTTTCCTACACCACTTGGTTCAATGATAATGTGGTCAGGATGATAAGTTTCTTCAACTTTTAATAAGGCATCATGAAAATCACCCTGTAATGTACAGCAAACACATCCACCATTGATTTCATTGATTACGATACCAGCTTCTTTTAAGAAACCGCCATCAATACCAATTTCTCCAAATTCATTTTCTACTAATACAACTTTTTTTCCAGCAAATACATCTTTAATCAGTTTCTGGATCAAAGTTGTTTTACCAGCACCTAAAAAACCACTAATAACATCAACTTTACTCATTTTCATTTCCTCACTTTCGTGTGCTTTATTATTATAGCAAAGTCGTCAATAATTTCTTGTATCATGCATTATTTCCCGAAACATTGTTCCAAGTTTGTCTAGTATCATCTTTTCAATGTTTTTTAAAGTTACAATAGAGATAATTAAAAGAGGTGCTATATGAAATACAAAAATTTGAATCTTAAGTATGCTTTGATTAATTGCTTTTATTTCTTTTTAGTATGCGGAACAGCAGGTTTTGCGAATAATTATCTTCAATATAAAGGATTAGACACGTCTATTATTGGAATGTTATTGACACTTGTTAGTGTTATAGCATTAATTGGGCAAACGACAATGGCACCAATTGTAGATAAGTCAAAAAAATGGAATGAGAAAAAATTCATCATTTTCACTTTAGTTGTTGCTTGTGTTGCATACGCATTAATGTTTTTTATTCCTGGTGAATCTATTTTCACGATTGTACTTTCTGTTATTGGTTTTGCATTTGCTTCGATTGGTATTCCGTATTTAAACTCTTTGGCATTTGTGTATGAAAAAGAAGGTGCGAAAATCAATTATGGTTTAGGAAGAGGCGTTGGATCTGCAGCATATGCTGTGGCAGCACTTTGTATTGGACAATTGATAAAATGGAGAGATGCTTCTATTCTTCCGATATGGTTGCTTGCTACAGCTATTTTGACAATTGCTGTTGTCAATTCATTACAAGATCCACCAGAAGAAAAAAGTGTTGTACAACAAGAAGAAACAAAGATTTCTTATGTTGCATTCTTTCAAAAGTATTCAAGTATTTTAATCGTTGTATTAGCAATGATCATGTTATTTTTCACACATATGTTGATTAATAATTATATGATCAACATTGTCGAAGAAATTGGTGGTGATGCAGGGAGTCAAGGTACGGCAACATTTATTCAAGCACTTGTCGAATTGCCACCAATGTTTGGATTTGCATTATTATTAAAGAAATTTCATGTGAATCAACTATTGGCATTTTCTGCCGTGGCTTGGGTAGTGAAAGATGTTTTGATCTTACTGGCTCCAAATATGACAGTGTATTACATTGCTATGGTGTTCCAGATGTTTTCGTATGCTATTTTAATTCCTGCATCTGTATACTTTGCGGATGAAAATATTGCACCAGAAGATCGTAATCAAGGGCAAGCTATTATAGGTGCAGCTGGTACGATTGGTGGCTTGTTTGCTTCATTTGTAGGTGGATTTCTATTGAGTATTCTTACTGTTAGAACAACATTGTATGTAGGAATTGGGGTTGCAGTTGTTGGTGCGGTATTGATGCTTGTTGGTATTCACAAATTGAATAAGAAATAGTATCTTTGTTTCATGCAAACAAGAATTGAAGCGTTGTATAAATTATCAAAATCGAAATTTCGCTCTTCATTTCATTTGAAAGAAGAAGATAAAGAATATGTTCGAACAAAGGGTTTGGAAACGATTCGGAAACATGCACAAGATTTTGTGAGAATCAAACTTGCCGATGCATATCCCAAAAATGATGGGAAGCAGACACCTATGCATGGCCATCCAGTATTTATTGCCCAACATGCGTGCGCATGTTGTTGCAGAGGATGTTTATATAAGTGGTATCACGTAGAGAAAGGCGTTGCCTTATCAGCAACGCAACAAGAAAAAATAGTAAATTTATTAATATTGTGGATAGAAAAGGAAATGGAAAAATGAAAGAAAGAATCATGCAAAAAATGATTGTCTATCCTGGGCAAACAAGAAGTGATATTGCGCATTTTTTGAAAGTTTATGCATTTGCGGAGGAAATCGGTAAATTGGAATCTCTTGATGCAAGAACGCAAGAGATATTAGAAATTGCTGCAATTGTGCATGATATAGCGTGCCCATTATGCAGAAAAAAATACGGAAATACGTATGGGAAACATCAAGGAGAGTGAAGCATTATTGAGAGAATTCTTTTTTGATATTGCGATAGATGAAGCAATGAAAGAGAGAATTATATTTTTAGTGTGCCACCATCATACGTATACCGGTGTAGTAGGTTTGGATTGGCAAATTTTATTAGAAGCTGATTTTCTAGTAAATGCAGACGAGTCCAATAAGTATGCCAATGTTGTTTCACAATTTGAAAAAAATGTGTTTCGAACGAATAGTGGAAAACTTTTTTTGAAGAGTATGTATGAATGAAAATGTTTTCTTATCAAGTACAATAGAAAAGAATATTATAGACAGATGAATTTATCTAAAGTAATCTTCTTGTTAAGTATAAAAGCTTGATAGATTCTTAGATTATATCCATCAACAGAGGTAAAACATCACTTTGGTGCTATGCCTCTGTTTTGTTATGTCATTACAATACAATTAGAAAATACAAATGGTTAAGGATTTTCTTCAAAACTTGTGAATATTCATATTGAAGGGAGCTTTTATATGAATATGCAAAACAAAATACAAAATCTAACATTTACAAACTATTGGATGTTTTCGACAGTTATGTCCCAAGAAGAAAATCTAGGCATTGCAAAAACAATGATTGAAGTCATCACTAAACGAAAAGTAGAACATTTAGCATTTCATGGTACAGAAGTTACAGAAAAACCATTCTTTTCAAGTAGAGGAGTACGCTATGATGTAAAGTTTATAGGTGACAATAAGATCTACATCCTAGAGATGCAGAACTATTATGATAATCTTATGCAAAGAAGTATAGCGTATCATTCTGTAGAAAAAGTGAAGCATTTGAAGCCAGGTGAAGGATACGATGCATTAGTAGAAACGATTGTGATATTTCTATGTCCATTTGACTATTTCGAATTAGGAGAAGCAAAGTATACATTAGAATGGCGAGAAATCCATCATCCAGAATTGAATCCACAATGTGGGTGTACTACAATTCTATTAAACACATCGGCAAGAAGTAAAGACAAAGCATTAGATGCATTATTACAATATTGCAAAGGTGCAGAAGCAGAAGATGCTTTAACAAAAAACATCGAAGAAGCAGTAGAGA
>CALBJM010000094.1 GCA_937893225.1 uncultured Erysipelotrichaceae bacterium
CTCTTCAGATTGCAGAGATATTGAAGCAGCATTCAAGCAAGGAGATGCGCGTGCTGTTCGTACAATGCACTTGTATGTCAATCGTATTATCAATGTGGTTGGCGGATATTATGCACAACTTGGTCATGTAGATGCAATTGCATTTACCGCAGGCATTGGAGAAAATGATTCACTTGTTCGTGAAATGATATTGAAAAATCTAGAAGAATCTATGGGTCTTTCTATTGACTATGCAGCTAATCAAAATAGCCATGGAGAAGAAATCGTGATTTCCAAGCCTGATTCAAAGATTTCTGTAGTTGTATGTCCAACAAATGAAGAACTTGTTATTGCACGCGATACTGTACGTATTTTAGGTCTTTAATATGAACTATGATGCTTTACGCAAAGAAATTGAGAATGCGGAATACATCACGATCTATCGTCACATAAATCCAGATTGTGATGCTACAGGTTCGCAATTTGCTTTGCAAAATTGGATCAAAGAAAATTGGAATACAAAGCATGTATATGCTGTAGGAAAAGAAGTCAATACACAAGGGTATTGGCCAAGCAATGATATTGTTAATGATGTTATTATCCAAAAGTCTTTGGCTATCGTATGTGATACAGCTAATACTGCGCGCATTGATGATATGCGTTATGCACAAGCAAAGCGTATTTTAAAAGTGGATCATCACCCGAATCACGAACCATTTGGAGATGTAATGTTTGTCAATGACCATGCTGCAGCTGTATGTGAAATATTAACAGATTTCTTTGCTTCTCAAAATGATTTAATATTTTCAAAAAAAACAGCCACATATCTGTATAAGGGCTTATTGACAGATACACTGAATTATACAACGAATAATACAACACCAAATACGTTACAGTGCGGTGCGATACTGGCATCAAAAGGCTTAGATTTATCTAGTATTTCTCATGAAGTATTTGATAATAGCATCAAAGGATTTCAATTCACTGGATATGTCATTTCACATACAAAAATAATTGAAGAACATATGGCATATGTTGTCATTCCGAAAGAAGATCATGAAGCTTATGGATTGGATGCAGGACAAGCAAGAAGTTATGTAGGCAAATTAGGTAATGTTAGAGATTTCCATATTTGGGCCGTATTCAATCAAAGAATGAGTGAAAATGGAACAATCATATATGATGGATCATTGCGTTCGAAAAAAACGCCAATAAATGATATAGCTGAGAAGTATGGTGGCGGTGGTCACCCATGTGCAGCTGGCGTGAAAAATTTAAGTGAAGAAGATTTCCAAGAGATTTTAAGTCTTTTGGTAGCAAGAATATGATAAAAAATGCATGTCAAGGGTTGTAATACAACATTGTCATGATATGATTATTGAACCATATAGGAGGTAAAAATATGGAAGTAGTAAATAAGAAAGTACTTGCTGATACAATTGCTGAAGAAAAGGGCATTACAAAGAAATTAGCAGGCGAAGTTATTGATGCTTTGTTTGGTGCTATGACAGAAGCACTCAAAGATGGTGCTAAGGTAGATATTACAGGATTTGGTAAGTTCGAAGTTAAGGAAAGAGCTGCTAGAACAGGTATCAATCCTCAGACTAAGGAAGCAATTCAAATTCCTGCTACGAAGGTACCAGGTTTCAAAGCATCTAAGTCTTTAAAGGACATCGTTCGCTAAAATATATATGACTCAGAATGTATTTTCTGAGTCTTTTTTTATACAAAAAAAGTGCCTTTAAGCACTTAGTGATCACTTTAATCTTTCTTCAACTTGCTTTAAAATCGGAGCAGGAACGAATTCTGAAATATCACCGTCGTTCATTGCTATTTCTTTGACTGTTGAAGAAGAAAGAAATGTATATTCAGGTCGAGCAATCAAGAAAAATGTTTCTATATTTGGATTGATCTTCATATTTGCGGTAGCTGTAGCAAGTTCATATTCATAATCTGTAACTGCACGTATGCCGCGAATCATTGTTTTTGCGCCAATGCTTTCAGCAATATTTACTGTTAATCCTTTTCCTGCCATAACTTGGATCTTATTTGCATTTGGTAAAAGTGCAATACTTTTTTGTATCATTGAAATTCTTTCTTCTACACTAAAAAGACATTGTTTTCTAGGATTGTGATTGATGAGTACAATGACTTCATCAAAAATATGAGCGGCACGTTCAATAATGTCTAAATGTCCATTTGTTAATGGATCAAATGTGCCTGGATATAGTGCTTTCATTTTGTTTACCTCGCTAATACATTAGCAGTGTTGTAAATCATTTGTAAAGTCCAAAAGTGTTGTAAGCGCTTTAATTTGTAAACGTTTTAAACACATTTCACAAAGTGTTAATTTTTTCACAAATAATTGCGTGAAGGCATTGAAGTTTGGTTGTGAATCGTTTAACATATTAACGTTAAAGGAGATTTTCAGAAATTATGAGTAAAGATTTCAGTGATTTAATTGCAAAAGCAAAAACTGGTAAAAAGAAGATTTTATCAGTTGCTAATGCGCAGGATCATGCAGTACTTGAAGCTGTGGATGAAGCTCACAGAGATGGTATTGTAGATGCAATTCTCGTTGGTGATGAAGCCAAGATCAGAGAAATTGCGAGTGAAATTGGAATGAATCTCGATGAATATAAAATCGTCAACGTTCCTGATGTTACAGAGGCTACATTGGTCGCTGTGAAGTATGTACATGATGGTGAAGCAGATATGTACATGAAAGGAATTGTGCCAACAGCTACATTCTTGAAGAGTGTACTAAACAAGGAAGTTGGGCTTAGAACAGGTAAGACTTTATCTCATGTTGCTGTATTTAAAGTTCCTACAATTGATAGACTTTTATTCTTGACTGATGTTGCCTTCCTTCCATATCCAGATCTTGAAGCAAAGAAACAAATCGTCAGATATGCTGTAGATGTTGCTAGAGCTTGCGGTGTTGAAACACCTAAGGTTGCGCCACTTGCTGCAGTAGAAGTCGTTAATCCAAAGATGCCTAATACAGTAGATGCAGATGAACTTCGTAAAGCAAATGAAGCAGGTGAAATTACAGATTGTGTTATTGATGGTCCATTATCATTGGATATTGCTTTGGATATCGATGCAGCTAAGGAAAAGGGTGCTGAAAATAGACCAGCAGCAGGTTGTGCGGATATTCTTTTATTTCCTGATATCCATGCTGGTAATATTACATATAAAGCAATCGATCACCTCGTACCAAATGTGCAGATTGGTTGCATCTTAACGGGAACTACGGCTCCAGTTATCTTGACATCTAGAAGTGATACAAAACAAGTCAAGATCAATTCTATCGCTCTTGCTGCAGTATTGAGTGATCATATGAAGAAAGTGAATGGGTAAGAAAAATGGGTAAGAAAATTCTTGCAATAAATCCTGGTTCAACATCAACTAAGATTGCTATCTTTGATGATGAAACATTAGTTAATGAAACTGGACTAGATCATCCTGTATCAGAAATGAATAAATTTCCGACAACTTTTTCTCAGTTGGATTTCCGTTATGAAGTTATCATGGATTATCTAAAATCTATTAACTTCGATATTCATTCATTGGATGCTTGTGTCGGCAGAGGTGGATATTTACATCCAATTACTGCTGGTACTTATACAGTCAATGATGCTATCAAGCATGACCTTGAGATTGCGTTGAATGGTGACCATGCTGCTAACTTAGGTGGTTTACTTGCTAGAAAGATTGGTGAACAAGTTGGTTGTCCAAGTTACATCGTTGATCCAACAGCTGTAGATGAGTTACAGGACGTTGCACGTCTTTCTGGTATGCCAGAAATCAAGCGTGTTTCTAAAATTCATGCATTGAACATGCGTGCAGTTGCTAGAGAATATGCAAAGAGCATTGGTAAAAAGATGGAAGATCTCAACCTTGTTGTAGCACACATGGGTGGTGGATGTACAACAGGTGCTTTGAGCCATGGCAAGATGATCGATATGTTTAATGGTCTTGATGGTGATGGTGCTTTTGCTCCTACACGTTCTGGGGCTGTTCCAGTTGGTGATTTAATCTGATTGTGCTACAGCGGCAAATATGCAACAGTTGATGAAATGATGAAGCGTGCAGTTGGTGATGCTGGTATTGCAGCATATCTTGGTACAGCTGACATGCGTGAAGTTAATAAGATGATTGCAAATGGTGATAAAAAAGCAAAGTTAGTGAAAGAAGCTTTCATTTATCAGCATGCAAAAGATATTGGTGCTTTGTCTGTTGTGATGAAGGGCAAAGTTGATGCTATTCTTTTAACAGGTGGTATTGCGTATGGTAAGGATGTTACAGATGCTATTGCAGAATATACAGACTGGATTGCTCCTGTAGTTGTCATTCCTGGTGAAAGAGAAATGATTGCTCTTGCACAAGGTGCTTTACGTGTATTGAATGGTGAAGAAGAAGCAAAAGAATACGAAGCAGAATAACCATTTAAAATAGGAGGAATAATAAAATGGCTAACAAAAAAATTGTAATTGCAAGTGCATGTCGTACTGCTATCGGAAAAATGGGTGGAGTACTTAGCACAGTTCCAGCTGTCGATCTTGGTGCAACAGTTATCAAGGAAGCAGTAAAGAGAGCTGGTTTAAAACCAGAGGATGTTGATCACGTTTACATGGGTAATGTTATTCAGGCTGGTCTTGGACAGAACCCTGCTAGACAGGCTTCTATCAAAGCTGGTTTACCAGTGACTACTCCTGCAGTATCCGTAAACGTTGTTTGTGGTTCTGGCTTGGATTGTGTAAATATGGCTGCAGAAATGATTATTGCAGGTGATGCTGATATCGTTGTAGCTGGTGGTATGGAAAGTATGAGCCGTGCTCCATATGTTCTTCCACATGCAAGATTTGGTTACAGAATGAATACACCTAAGGATGGCTTAGTAGATGCTATGGTACATGATGCTCTTTGGGATGCATTTGATGGTAACTGCTGAAAATGTTGCTAAGCAATGGAATCTAACAAGAGAAGAACTTGATGAATTTGCTGCTAACTCTCAGAATAAGGCATGTGATGCTAGAGACAATGGACGTTTCAAGGATGAAATTGTTCCTGTTGAAGTAAACATGGGTAAGAAGAAGGGTATCGTTGTTGTAGATACTGATGAAGGACCTCGTGAAGGTCAAACACCTGAAGTATTAGCTAAGTTAAGATGTTGCTCTGGCGTTGAAGGTGGTGTTGTTACTGCTGGTAATGCTTCTGGTATTAACGATGGAGCAGCTGCTTTAGTTATCATGAGTGAAGAAAAGGCTAAGGAATTAGGTGTTAAGCCATTGGCTACTTGGGTAGCTGGTGCTCTTGGCGGTGTAGATCCATCCATCATGGGTGTTGGTCCTGTAGCTGCTACAAAGAAGGTTTTGGCTAAGACTGGTTTAACAATTGATGACTTTGATTTGTATGAAGCAAATGAAGCATTTGCTGCACAGTCAGTAGCTGTAGGTAAAGACTTGCATTTTGACTTAAATAAGTTAAATGTCAATGGTGGTGCTATTGCATTAGGCCATCCAGTTGGTGCTTCTGGTGCAAGAATTCTTGTTACATTGCTTTATGCAATGCAGCAGAAGAATGCTAAGAGAGGCTTAGCTACACTTTGCATCGGTGGTGGCATGGGTTGTGCTACTGTTGTAGAAAGAGACTAATAAGATGGGATTTGTTGATTACGAAGTAAATGGTAATGTTGGTGTTATTACAATCAACAGACCAAAGGCATTGAATGCTTTAAATAGTGAAGTATTAGATGATCTCAATACTGTATTCGATAGTGTCAACCAAGACGAGGTTCGTTGCCTTGTCTTGACTGGCGCAGGTGATAAGAGCTTTGTTGCTGGTGCAGATATTGGTGAAATGAGCACTCTAACTAAAGCAGAAGGCGAAGCATTTGGTAAGAAAGGAAATGATCTTTTCAGAAAGATTGAAACATTCCCTATTCCAGTTATTGCTGCAGTTAATGGTTTTGCTTTAGGTGGCGGTAATGAAATCGCTATGAGTTGTGATTTTAGAATTTGTTCTGATAATGCTGTATTTGGACAGCCAGAAACTGGTTTAGGCATTACACCTGGTTTTGGTGGAACACAGCGTTTAGCTCGTTTGGTTTCTCCAGGATATGCAAAACAGTTGATTTATACAGCTAGAAATATCAAAGCTGATGAAGCATATAGAATTGGTTTAGTAAATCAAGTTACAACACAGGAAGATCTTCTTCCTACAGCTATGAAACTTGCAAGTGTGATTGCTTCTAATGCACCAATTGCAGTTCGTAATTGTAAGAAAGCTGTAAATGATGGTTTACAAGTCAATATGGATGAAGCAATCGTTGTAGAAGAAAAGCTATTTGGTGATTGTTTCGAATCTTACGATCAAAAAGAAGGTATGGCTAACTTCTTACGTAAGAAAGATGATCCAGCAAAAGTGAAACATGTCGCTTTTCAGAATAAATAAAGGAGATTAAAAATGAAAGTAGCAGTTATTGGCGCCGGCACAATGGGCCGTGGTATCGCACAGACATTTGCACAGTGTGCAGATGTTGAAAAAGTTTATCTTTGTGACATCAAGCAAGAATTTGCTGATGGTGGTAAAGCTAACATCAAGAAGGCACTCGATAAGAGAGTTGCTAAGGGAAAGATGGAACAGGCTGCAGAAGATGCTTTGTTAGATAAGATCGTAACAGGTTTGAATACACAGGCTGTTGATCCTGATCTTGTTGTAGAAGCTGCTCTTGAAGTTATGGACATCAAGAAAGCAACATTCAAAGATTTACAGGAAAACATTGTTAAGAATGATAAGTGCATTTTCGCAACAAATACTTCTTCTTTGTCTGTTACAGAAATTGGTGCAGGTCTTAAGAAACCAGTTATTGGTATGCATTTCTTCAACCCAGCTCCTGTCATGAAGCTTATTGAAGTTATCAAGGGTGCAAATACACCTGATGAAGATGTTGCTGCAGTTAAGGAAATTGCTGTAAAACTTGGAAAGACTCCAGTAGAAGTTAATGAAGCTCCTGGATTTGTCGTTAATAGAATTTTGATTCCACTTATTAACGAAGGTATCTTTGTTTATCAGGAAGGTATTTCTGATATCGAAGGCATTGATACAGCTATGAAGCTTGGTGCTAACCATCCAATGGGTCCGCTAGAACTTGGTGACTACGTAGGTTTGGATATTGTTCTTGCTATTATGGATGTTATCTATAACGAAACAAAAGATCCAAAATATAGAGCTTGCACAACATTAAGAAAGATGGTTCGTGCTGGTCACTTAGGTGTTAAGACAGGTAGAGGTTTCTATATCTACAACGCTGATCGTACAAAGACACCTATTGATAAAAAATAAGATTGTTTGTCTCCAGGATGGTAATATTCCATCCTGGTCTCAATAGAAGGAAATTTGGAGGATAAAATAATGGATTTCCAGCTTGATAAGAAGCATACTATGGCGCAATCCTTATTTAAGGATTTTGCCGAAAAAGAAGTTAAGCCTCTTGCAATTGACACAGATGAAACAGAAGAATTCCCACGTGTTACAGTAGACAAGATGGCAAAGAATGGTTTCCTTGGAATTGCTATTCCAGAACAGTATGGAGGCCAGGGATGTGACCCACTCACATATGTAATGTGTGTAGAAGAACTTGCTAAAGTTTGTGGTACAACATCTGTTATCGTTTCTGCTCACAGCTCATTGTGCTGCGACCCTATCATGAATTATGGTACTGAAGAACAGAAGCAAAAGTATCTTGTACCTTTAGCTAAAGGTGAAAAATTAGGTGCTTTTGGTTTAACAGAACCAGGTGCTGGTACTGATGCACAAGGTGTTCAAACAAAGGCTGTTTTGAGTGAAGATGGTAAAGAATGGATCTTAAATGGTTCTAAGTGCTTCATTACAAATGGTAAAGAAGCTGATGTATATATCATTATTGCTTATACAGATGTCGTTGAA
>CALBJM010000095.1 GCA_937893225.1 uncultured Erysipelotrichaceae bacterium
GTGCTTTAACTACGGTCAAATGCACTGCAAATAGCATTGATAAACAAAATATTATTATTTTTTTCATAATATTTCCTCTTGCGCTAGCATAACATGTAAACGCTTACTTGTCAAACTATCAAAACTTGAGGCAACAAATATAAAGGAATACATTACACTTTTTCTGTAAAAGAAAACTTGCAAGATGTATTCCTTTTATATGTTTGTTATGGCAATACTATCAAATTATATCTTCATTTCCATTCTCAAATTCATTGGCTGCATGCCTAAAGATTCATAAAATGCTATTGCATCTTTGTTGAAAGACCAAACTGTAAGTTCCACTCTCGATGCATGTGATTCTTTAGCTACTGCAATTGCTTGATGATATAAAGCATGTGCAATACCGCGCTTTCGATAGTTTTCATCAACGACCAAATCAGAAATATAAAAGATGTTTCTTTCTTTCATAACTTCATATGCTTGTGCACTCTCATGTCTCATTACAAGTAAACCAACAATTTTTTCATCTTCGACATACACAAAATTTGTATATTCTTCACCTAATAATTTTTGAAAATACGGTTTTCTCAATGCCTCGCCTTCCCCGAATATATCCGGACGATTTA
Source organism: uncultured Erysipelotrichaceae bacterium (assembly GCA_937893225.1). GTDB lineage: Bacteria > Bacillota_I > Bacilli_A > Erysipelotrichales > Erysipelotrichaceae > Bulleidia. Next base: position 609 of record CALBJM010000095.1, read on the forward strand.
CATGATGTAAATGGTGCACTTGTTGCATAAGTTTTCTAACACCAGCATAATCTGTTTCTAACATTCTGCGAATCATGAAGCATCTCCAAATCTTTCAATGAATTCATCTTCTGAAAGAATCGGAATACCTAAAGATTTTGCCTTTGTATTCTTACTTGAAGTACTCGTTACATCATTATTGATCAAATAATTTGTACTCTTTGACACAGATCCTGTTACTTTTCCACCATGTGCTTCAATATATGCTTTCAATTCATTTCTATTTTTATAATGATGCACATCACCTGTCACAACAAATGTTAAATCTTTACACTTGTCATCCATTGCTTCTGTTGCGGTTTGCTGCACTTGAATATATTGCATCAAATCAACATAATCATTCGCATTCTTTTTTTCTTGAAACCATTTTATAAAAGCAGCACTCTTTTCACTTCCAATGCCATCAATATAAGCAAATTGATCTACTGCAGATGCGTCAATTGCACTTCGCACCAAAGTTTCTATAGGCATTGCATTTAACAATCTTCTTGCTACATCAACTCCAACTAATGC
>CALBJM010000096.1 GCA_937893225.1 uncultured Erysipelotrichaceae bacterium
AGATCTTTTCATATACTCTATTTCGTGAATTCACCATTTTGCTAATATAGCCAAATAATTATTATTGTTGTGATTGATACCATATCCATTCTCCAGATTATCTATTTCATTTTTATTATTACCCAACGATCTAATAATGTTGATTCAGTAGGTATAGGGTAATGTTCATAATGGCCACGTGATAAATAATACTCGTTGCCATCCCAATAAATATCACCTTCTTCTAACGACTCAAACTTAGCTTCATGATCCCACTCATTATACCTAAACGTTGCATCACATTCTAATAATATTTTCGAAGAGGAAGTCACTTCTATAAACTGATAATTTGTTACTTCAGCCCCTGGCACTGCACCGCTAAATGTATATGTGTTTGGAGATACACATACATATAATTTATTGTTGTAGCTATATATTTGTCCCATCTGGGTTACCAAAGGAGCATCCGGACTAGGAATTCTATAATCTTCTATTGCTGCATTACGCAATTTCTCTTGGAATTTACTAATTGCTTCTGGCTTTTTACATGCACATTCATAGTTAGGATCACTTGGTGTCGTAGTAGGTGTTGGTGATGAGGTTGGAGTTATATCTGGTTGATCTGTATTTCCTGAATCACCACAACTTGTAGTTTTATCGTTAACCCAACATACATTTGTAGCTTTACCATCTTTAACATGTACCTTTAAAAAGTTAGATGTTCCATCTTGTACAGGTAAACTATTATCTGTTACACCAGTTTGTGTATTATATGGATCCTTTGTACTTCTTCCATAACCTTTAATATCATTCGATGCTTCACTGTTTGTACGAAAAGCCATGGATAGACCACCATCAAAAACATAGTCTATACCACTACCTGTATCTTCATCTTCATCGCCTGCTAAGTATTCTGCTACTGCTTCTGCTTTTGCAGATTTTACATAAGTTTGATCAGCTTTGAGATTTGCTTCATATTTTTGTTTTAAAAATAGTGGTAATGCTATGGCTACTAGTGCAGATAGAATTGCTACAACAACGAGTAGTTCTGCTAGTGTAAATCCTTTTTTCTTCTTGTTCATAGTGCGTATATTATAACAAAAAAAGAACCAGAACAGGTTCTTTAGTCTAATTCTCTGATCGTTTTTACTGTTTTTTCGTAAATTGGTTTGATCTTTTCAAATAATTCTTGCGTTCCTTCTAATGAGCCAGAACGTAGGATTTCTGTAATTGCTACTGTATCCTTTGTTAATTGAGTGAAGCCTAGATTCAAACAAACACCTTTTAATGTGTGTGCTGCTCTAAAAGCAGCATCTACATTCTTTTCTTGCAAAGATGTTTCTAAAACTTTGTAGTTTTCATCAGCTTCAAATTTCTTGACTAGTTTAGTAATAAGAGATGGGTTTCTCAAACGAGACAAAATATCATCATAGTTTGCTCCCATTGTTTCATAACATTCCTGAATATTCATTTATTTCCTACTCCCAATTTAAATCCTTTTAATACAAAATAAGAATCAGTTAAATGATAACAGGTTATATTTCGGTTATCAAGAAATAAGCAAATTCTTATCAAAATAATTATAACAATTGCAATTATTAGCGTAAACGAATTCATAGTAAAAATACGATAAAATTCAGCTTTTGTTCACACTTCAAGCACAAACAATTGATTTGTATGTAACTTACAATCAACCGAATTTATTACTTTTTTATTTCAGGAATAATTAGATCATCAAATGTCGTACTAAGTCTTTCATAGAGTTGTTCTGCATCCATGTTTTCAGCATCTACATCTTTTGTAAAAAAGCGAATTGTATAGTTCATTTCTGTGTTCATAAATTTTGTCTCCTTGTATTTACAAATAATATGATACGCGCAGCATTGCTTTTTACTGTACAAAAAATAGTACAGTAATACAATTTGTTCAATTTGTTTTTTCACTGTATAGATGATATAGGTTTATAATATTCCCACGGAGGTTTCCTATGAGTCAAATCGATACAAAAGAAGTTAAACTACACAATGGTGTAATTATTCCAACTCTTGGATACCGTGTAGATAAAAACCATGGTGAAGACAACTACAACAGAATACTAGAAGCTATCAAAGCTGGTTTTCGTCACTTTGACATTAGTGCAGATGCACAAGCAGAAAAAGTAGCTGGAAAAGCTTTTCATGATTGTAACATCCCTAGAGCAGAATTATTTATCACTGCAAAACTTGACAATGAAAATCATGGCTATGAACAAGCATTACGAGAATTTAGCAATACGCTCAAAAGACTAGGCACAGACTATGCGGATCTATATCTTATTAACTGGCCTAATCCTGTAAAATATAGAGATACATATGAACAAACTGCTATTGATACTTGGAGAGCACTTGAAACGATTTATAAAGAAAGCAGAGCACGTGCGATTGGTGTAGCAAACTACGAAGGAAGACATATTGAATTCTGTCTAGAAAAATCAGAAATTGCTCCTATGGTCAATCAAGCAAGAATCTATCCTGGATTCCCATTTGAAGAAAATCTCTATTGTGCAAATGAACATAACATACAAACAGAAGGTTTTCTTCCTCCTCATTACGAAGATATCTTAAATTCTAATGAATTAGCAATTTTCGCAAAAAAATATAAAACTACACCTCGTGGCATTGCTACAAGATATCACTTAGAAAAAGACTGTATTTCATTGTGTTCTGGTAAAAATGAACAAGAACTACGTGAATGCTTTGATGCATTTCAATTTGATATAAGTAGTGATGATATGAAGTTCTTAGATGCCATGAAAAATTACGGTCCTGAAAACATCAATCCGGATACTTGTGATTTTTAAAAGAGGAAATCAAACGATTTCCTCTTTTTTTACTTTAGTGAATTCAGTGCTGCATTCGCTTTCATTTCTTGTTCTAAGTGCTTAATTGTATAAATACATACTGGAATGATATACAAGCAAGCACCAATCCATGCTACTTGATCACAAAATGTAATAGCGTCAAATTTGAACACAGGAACCAAGAACAATGCCACTGCACATCTACAAACCATTTCCACTACGCCTGCAAAAACGGCACGTGGAGCATATCCCAGACCTTGTACTGCTGTACGCAATACATTCAAGAAACCAAGTGACCACCAGAACATTCCCATTCTTCTTAAATATAAAGCAGACGCATCTAATACAGCCGCAGAATCTGCAGAAACAAACAACATGGATAATGTTCTACCAAATAAGATCAAAATAGCACCCGCAAAGATACCATATCCAACACCAACTGCTGTACCTTGCTTGACACCTTTTTTTACACGATCCATTCTACCTGCTCCATAATTTTGAGAAGCAAATGTTGATACTGCCGTAGCAATTGCATCAAATGGGCACATCATAAACTGCTTGATTTTCATACCTGCAGTAAAACCAGAAACATATACTGTTCCCAATCCATTATTAGCACTCTGCATAACCATTGAACCAATCGCAGTAATTGAAAACTGCAAGCCCATTGGCATACCCATGATCATCAAATCTTTAGAAATTGCTTTTTCCATATGACAATCTTCTTTATGTGGATGTAAAATATGAAACTTCTTAACGATCAAAGCCAAACAAAGCAAACCAGAAATACCCTGTGCAACGATTGTAGCAATTGCCGCTCCCATGACGCCCCACTTTAAAACAATTATGCAAAACAAATCTAAGAAAATATTCAAAACAGCACTTGTTGCTAAAAACAAGAAAGGTGTTTTACTATCCCCAATTGCACGCAAAATACTAGACAAATAATTATACAAGATCGTACAAGGAATTCCTGCAAATATCACTACTTGATATGCATATGCTTGTCCATAGATTTCTTGTGGAACTTGCAAAATATCCAATATCCAACCACACAAAGCAACTGTAGAAACAGCTAAAACAACAGCTATGATTGCTGAAAGAACTGCCCCTTGAAACACATATTTTCTCAATCCCTCATAATCCTCTGCACCAAATCTTTGTGCTACAGGAACACCAAAACCAATACATGTTCCCATACAAAAACCTAATACTAGAAACTGCACAGAAGAAGTTGAACCAACTGCCGCTAATGAATTCGCACCCAATGTTTGTCCTACGATTGCCGCATCAACCATGTTATAGGTTTGTTGGAATAAATTTCCAAGTAAAAGCGGTAAAGAAAAGCTCAATATCAACTTCAAAGGATTTCCTTGAACCATGTTTCCTTTCATAAAACACCTCCAAAACTAGACGATAATTATACTACGATTGTGCTTACACTATCACAACAAAAGAAAAAATCCTCTGCACATACAGAGGATTATATGTAAACAATTACATTAATTGGCGGAACATTTCAAGAACCTGTTCCTTTGTAGCCTCTCTTGGGTTACCAGGATAACAAGCATCATGCAATGCATCAATAGACAACTGCTCAAGATCTTCTTCTTTGATACGATCATTCTTTGGATTAATACCAACATCAGCACTCAACTGCTTAACTGCATTGATGGCCGCATCACGATACTCTTCCTGACTCATATCATCTACACCTTCAACACCCATTGCACGTGCAATTTCTCTATACTTTTCACCAGTATAATCTCTATTAAATTCCATAGAAATTGGAAGCAAAGAAGCACAAGCGACACCATGTGGAGTATCATAATATGCACTTAATGTATGTGCCATAGCATGATCAATACCAAGACCTACATTAGAGAAGCCCATACCAGCAATATACTGCCCTAGAGCCATACCTTCTCTACCTTCTTTTTCATTCTTCACTGCACTTCTCAAATACTTAGAAATCAAACGAATAGCTTCCAAATGGAACATATCTGTCATTTCCCAAGCAGCCTTTGTTGTATATCCTTCAATTGCATGTGTCAATGCATCCATACCTGTAGCGGCTGTTAATCCCTTAGGCATAGAAGCCATCATTTCTGGATCAATAACAGCGATGATTGGCATATCATGTGGATCTACACAAACAAATTTTCTCTTCTTTTCAACATCTGTAATAACATAGTTGATCGTTACTTCTGCAGCTGTACCAGCAGTTGTAGGAACCGCAATAATTGGAACACATGGATTCTTAGTTGGAGCTGTACCTTCCAAAGAACGAACATCTTCAAATTCAGGGTTTGCGATAATAATACCAATAGCCTTAGATGTATCCATACTAGAACCACTACCAATAGCTACAATAACATCTGCTTCGCTCTTCTTAAAAGCTTCTACACCTGTTTGTACATTTTCAATTGTTGGATTTGGTTTAATATTGCTGTAAAGCTCCCATGGAATATTTTCTTTATCCAAAATATCAGTAACTTTACTTGTAACGCCAAACTTAACTAGATCAGGATCACTAGCAACAAAAGCCTTCTTAAAACCATGTGCTTTGATTTCTGTAGCAATTTCAGCAATTGCACCTGCTCCATGATAAGAAGTAGGATTTAATGAAATTTTGTTAACCATTTTGATAACACTCCTTTGCGTATCTAACGCTCTTTCTATTATCAGTTTATAGCTCGTGAAAATTAAAACAAGTTACACCTTTCACAAAGTGTAACTTAAATAATTGAAAACACACTACAACTATTGATTCATATGTGCGATAATTTCAGCTCTTTTTTTCTCAACCTGTATACCGCAGCATCTAAGGCATCTTCTACAGAAAAATCAGTATTATCTAAATAGATTTTTATAAATTTCATTTTATCGCCAACCAACCACTCTTGTGCATATTTTTTGCGCATTCTTTTGCATACTCTTCAGCAATTCTTTTCATTTCATCACTCATATTCTCACTTCCTTCTTTTTTGCATTGTTGTACGCCTTATACTAATATTCCATAATATCTTCTTATAGCCCATTTGATGAAAGTTTGGGATGAGTTTATCTATTGCACAAAGTTTGTTTATTTGTGAAAAAGAATGGTCAATCGGTCTTTTTCTTTTCCTTGGATGCCTAACGCTTTAA
>CALBJM010000097.1 GCA_937893225.1 uncultured Erysipelotrichaceae bacterium
TAGGGGAAAGAGGTGTTACGTTATCAGGTGGACAAAAACAAAGAACTGCTATTGCGCAAATGTTGATTTCTAAACCGCCTGTCATGGTTTTTGATGATTCATTGAGTGCAGTGGATGCAGAAACAGATGCTAAAATTCGCCAGGCTTTACATGAAAATGTTGGTGATTCAACAGTGATTTTAATTGCACAAAGAATTACAACATTGATGAATGCAGATTTGATTATTGTGATGGATAATGGTCATATTGCAGAAATGGGAAGCCATGAACAATTATTAGAGAAGAATGGTATCTATAAAAAGATTTATGATTTGCAGAGTAGAAATGCACAGGAGGTATCAGAATGAGTGAAAATAAAAATACAAAACTCAAATATTTTGGTATTCCTAAGTTAATTCCATTTGTAAAACCATATAAGAAAATCATGATTAGTATGATCATCATGGGAGCATTGACTTCGTTGATAGATTCTATTTATCCGTTGTTTAATCAATATGCATTGAATCATTTTGTTGCTTTGCAGACAACAGATACATTGGTGCCTTTTATCATTGCATATATTGTGATTCTTGTCATATTTGTTGTATTGAATTATGTGAGTACATCTATGGCTGGTAAGATTGAGATGAATGTGAATCGAGATTTGAGAAATGCTTCATTCAATCATTTACAAGAATTATCGTTTTCTTACTTTAATCAAAATAATGTTGGGTATGTACATGCACGAGTCATGTCAGATACAGGTAGAATTGGACAGCTTGTTTCATGGGATATGATGGATATGGTATGGCAGGGTTCATATTTGATCTTTATTTTGATCAATATGGCAATCATTAATATACAACTTGCTTTGTATATTATGTTGATCATACCAGTAGCTGTTTTATTGATCGTTTTCTTTCAAAAAGAACTAGTTGCTTTGAATCGAAAGATACGTGAAATTAATTCCAAGATAACTTCAAATTTCAATGAAGGTATTACGGGTGCAAAATCCATTAAAACGCTTGTTGTGGAAGAGAGAATCAATTCTGATTTTGATAGAGATTCTCAGGATATGGAAGTGACATCTGTAAGAGCTGGTAGATATTCTGCCGCATTTACATCTCTAGTAACAATGTTGTCTGCAATTACTCTTTCTATAGTTTTGTGGAAAGGTGGTATGATTCATCAAGAAGGCATTATCATGATTGGAACACTTTCTGTCTTTATGTCTTATGCATTGAATATGTTAGAACCAATTCAAAATATTGTTGGCGATATTGCAAGACTTATTGCAATTCAAGTCAATATTGAAAGATTTACAACACTCTTAGAAACAAAATCGGATGTTGCAGATTCTCAAGAAGTAATAGAAAAGTATGGAGATACATTTCATCCAAAGAAAGAAAATTGGGAACCATTACATGGAGATGTGGAATTCAAAGATGTTTCTTTTATGTATCCAGATGGAAATGAATGGGTATTGGAGCACTTTAATTTAAAGGTTCCACAAGGTACGAATGTTGCGATAGTTGGTGAAACTGGTGCAGGAAAATCAACGCTTGTCAATTTGGTTTGTAGATTTTTTGAACCAACAAAGGGAAAAGTACTGATTGATGGAAGAGACGCAAAAGAAAGATCACAGCTTTGGCTGCACTCCAATATTGGTTATGTTTTACAAACACCACATTTATTCTCAGGCACAGTCAGAGATAACTTACGCTATGGTAAACCTGATGCTACGGATGCAGAAATTATGGAGGCATTAAAACTTGTGAATGCAGAGTTTGTCATTGATAAGATGGATAAAGGGCTAGATTCACAAGTTGGTGAAGGTGGCGATATGCTATCTACTGGTGAAAAGCAATTGCTTTCATTTGCTAGAGCAATCTTAGCAAATCCTAGGATACTTGTATTAGATGAAGCAACTGCTTCTATTGATACTTTGACAGAAAAAGCCATTCAAGATGCAATATTTACAGTTATCAAAGGCAGAACTTCTTTTGTGATTGCGCATCGTTTATCTACGATCGTAGATGCAGATGTTATCTTAGTGGTAAAAGATGGAAAAATCATTGAACGAGGAAAACATAACGAATTGATGCAAAAACATGGTTATTATTATGAGCTTTATACAAGACAATATGAAGAAATGATAACAAACCAACTTACAGAAACAAACTAAAGAAAAACTCTTATGATTTTATGATCGTAAGAGTTTTTTAGAAGATTCATTTACTTGTATGTAGAAAATTAGTATACTTTTTCGTTGTAATCTTTAGAATTTTGATAGCCCATTTTTTCTTGCTTTGTGAAGCATTGTATCATATACATTTGAGCCAATAATGGCATAGAAAATATTGATTATAAGAAAAGCAGCACATTCCCATCGGAATGATAATAACATTGAACTGCCAAATAAGATATTCCTAATCAAATCCATTCCTAAAGTAAAAGGAAATAGGACTGAAAACCCAATAAATATTTTTGGCAATTGAATAATTGGAAAGTATAATCCAGCAAGAAATGGTGCAATGTTTGCCAACAATGATACAATCTGATCTGCTTCTCTGAAGTAGATAGCAACACCCATTAACATTTCTGCAAATCCATATGTTCCTAGTGCCATAGTTCCTGTAACTAAGAATATTGCTAGGAAGAACTTAAGAGAAAGAAGATGAAAAGAAGTAATCAAAAACAAAATAATTAAAGGAATCATTTCAAAAACTATTGAAATTACGCCACTAACTGCCCATCCAAATAGGTAGTGTATTCCTTTTAAAGGCATACACATCATATATTCAAAGTTTCCTTCTTTTAATTTTCTGCGTATTTCAAATACAGCAGACCACATGTTTTCTATAAGTTGCCAAAGAATTACAGAAAAAAGCATGTATTGTATATATTCTATCCTACTATTGACACCAGCTACCTTAAAATCCCCGAAAAGGAGGATTGCAATGGCAGGAAATACAAGTAATAATGCATCTGTACTTGCGGAAAATAATTCTATTTTATAACGAAATTTTTCTTTTAATTCCATTTGCAATAAAATAAAAGCTTTTACCATTGTGATACAATCCCACTGAAGTAGACACACGAAATAATTAAAGATATCCCATCGA
>CALBJM010000098.1 GCA_937893225.1 uncultured Erysipelotrichaceae bacterium
ATCAACAAGTGCAGCACATTCATTCATTTTTTCTTCAAATTGTGCTTGCGTGTCTTTGATACAAACGCCTGCTAATATAATTTTTTTCATGTATCTTATCGTACCATGATTGACTTTAAGACTCAAATTGCTAAAATTAGTATTGGCTAACTTATAGAAAGAAGGTTTTATGAAAGTAAATGTTCCTATGAATACGATTGATATTGTTATATTGCTTATAATCTTTATTATGATGATCGGTGGGGTGCGCATTGTACATGGATTCTTCCATGAAGGCGAACACAAAGTCAAAAAATCTACATATAATGGTGTGGGAACATGTCAAATGACACTTGCTATATCAGGTATGCAATGTGGACATTGTGAAGCAAATATCAATGATGCTATTCGTGATGCTTTTACTATCAATAAAGTTTCTTCCAATCATACAAAAGGACAAACCATTGTCATTGCTCCTCATGCATTAGATGAAGAAAAGCTTAGAGAAACGATAGAAAATAGCGGATATACACTTGTTGGTATAACTAAAGAAAACTACAAAAAAAGAATATAAACAAAATGATCTCCATATGCTAGGATTGGATAATTCTCTTCCTATCAAACATATGAAGGTCATTTTGCTTTTATGCAATATGCTTTACATAATAGGTAACACCTAACCATAAAGCATGTTTATAGCCAACCTTTTTTAGAAAACCCTCTTTTTCAAATCCAAATTTCTCATGGATATGTTGAGAAGCTGTGTTTCCTTCTGTAACGATGGAAACAATATTACGATATCCACACGTCTTTGCTTCATGCAAGATAGATTTCATTAATTGTGAACCATAACCTTTTGTACAATCAACATGTGATAAGTAGATTGATAGATCTACAGTATATCGATACGCAGAACGTGAACTAAATGCATCTAAATAGACATACCCAATAATATGATCAGCTTCTTGTAATACAAGAAATGGATACGTTTGTTGGATACGATGGACACGTTGTTGAAAAGCTTCTATCGATAATGGCGTTTCTTCAAAAGTGGCAATGGAATGCTCAATATACCAATTATAAATTGTAAGACATTGTGCAATGTCTTCTTCTTGTAAAGGACGAATCATCTTTCAAAAACGACCTCACCATTCATCATTGTCATCATAATTTTTGCTTCATGGATCTTTTGCGGTTCTTGTTTTGTGATATTTGTATCTACTACAACAAGATCTGCATAATACCCTTCTTGGATTTTTCCAATTCTATCATCCATGAACAACTGCTTTGCACCATTGATCGTATAAGAATCGATTGCTTGTGTAATCGTTAAACACTCCTGTTGATTCATAAGTGACGTACCACTTTTTCTTGTTACTGCTAGTTCTATGCCATATAGTGCATTTGGCATTTCAACAGGCGCATCTGAACCATTAGAAGCCAATGTATTCTCCACGAATGTACGATATGGATAAGAAGTTTGTGCCAATGTTTCACCTACGCGTTTTTCTACGACTGGTGCATCTGCATCAATGAATAAAGACTGAAAATAACAAGAAAGCTTTTCTTCACAAATTTTCTGAATTTGATCTTTACGCATGATTTGACAATGCACAAGTCCATGGTGCAAAGGATTTCCTGCATATACATTTCCTTCATATGCTTTCAATACATCATCTACTGCACGGTCTCCAATTGCATGTGCAATCGTAGGCATATTAAATTTATTTGCTAATTCAACGAATGTACGCATTTCATCAACCGTGTAGTTCATAATACCCGTTTTATCTGGTGCATCATTATATGGCTGTGTCATTGCTGCTGAGCGTGCACCTAAAGATCCATCCGTAACAAGTTTTAGTGGTCCAATTCTAAAGAAATCATTGCCTACATCAAATGTGTATCCTTCATCTAAAAACTTAGAAAATTCCTGCACATCATTAAATTCACATTGTTCATTCACTCGCACATTCATTTTTTCTTGATAGGACAATTTTTCAAATGCATCCAATACATCTGGATAACTATCTGTAACAGATAAGAAATCATCTGAACCTACCGTTGTCACACCATATTTATTGCAGCAATCTATACCTTTGAAAATATATTCTTGCAGTTTTTGTGTATCTGGTTTTGGCCATGCTTCATGTACAAGATTGATGGCAGTCTCTTCAACAATACCATCTTCATAGTGAATCGTACCGCCTTCTATGCTTGAATTTTCCGTAATACCAGCCAACTGTAATGCTTTTGTGTTACAACTCATAGAATGCCCACAAGCACGTGTCACCGCAATAGGTACATCCGTAGAAATTGCATCTAAAAATTCTTTTGTTGGCTTTTGCTTTTCGTCTACAAAATTTTCTTCATTATAGCCTCGAGCAATCAACCATTCTCCATCTTTAATCGTTTTCAATTTTGCGATGAATCGTTCTTTCATTTCTTGTAAAGACGTACAGGAAGCAAGCTGCACACAAGAAAGATAAAACCCTAATTCAAGCAAATGCATATGAGAATCAACAAAGCCAGGCATGACAAACATCCCTTTCAAATCAATGACTTCATCATTCTCATCAACATGTTTTAATACTTCTTCACTTGTTGAAACAAGTGAAATCTTATTACCTTCTACAAGAATTGCATTTGCATTACTTTGATAAATTTCTACATTGATCAATGTTTTTTTCATTTTATTCACTCCAAATAAACCTTGTATCGTAAAATTGTTCTTCTATAGCCAACAATTGAATGATAGCATCCTTATTTATATTCATTCCTGCTGGAGCTACGATCCATTTACTTGTTACTGCATCTTTATGATATATGATACCAATGACATAGCCTATAAATTTATCTACTGGTTCTTCCACACCAACAATATAAGCATCTTGAAACTCTGCATCTTCCATCATTGTTTGATTTAACACATATCCAGCATTATAAGGATATACAACATCCTGCAATGTTGGATGAATAGACCCATATGGTCGATCAACAATAACCGTTACTTTCTTTCCTAAAATATTCTTATCGCACAAATACTCCATTTCACTAACAGGGATTCCTGCAGAAAGGTTCGTTTCTCCCTCTTTTTCAAATCCATTTGCTAGATAAAAATCATCTTGTGCATAAGAATTCACTGTAATTCTAGAAACATTCATTTTTTGTGCTGTTTCCTTAAACACATCTAATAACGATGAACCGATATCTTTATGCCTGTCTTCTTTCTTCACTAATAAAAAAGCAATATGAAAAGAATCTTTTTCATAAACGAGTATGCCATTCATTGTTGTATTAAATGATGCAAAATAACCATATTCATGCACATGTTTCTCAAAATAAGAAAGGATGCTTTGCTTAATCGCATCACTCAAAGAAGCATCCTTTTCTTCATGTATAAGTGCATCAACAAAGTTATACGCATCCATGTATTCTTGTTCACATAGTGCACGGATCATAGATCTAAATTCCTATCATAAAGCGGTGTTGAATCTTTTACGATATCTTTTAAAGCCTTTTCATCCGCAAAAACTACATCTATTGGAACATTTTTAGAATTCGGCACCGCAACTTCACGAATGGCATTTAAAATACGCTCTTCATGTTGATTACTCTCCACTACAAATACAAAGCTACCGCTATTGCCTATAACTTTTTGTTTCAGCCAAACTTTTTCTATTTCATTTGTTTCTTCAGCACGATCATATACACACATTGCCATCTTTGTAGGATACACTGTTGGTTCCACGTAATGTACATTCAATGGTGCTGCATTTTTAGGTACAACCGGTTTTGGAGCCTGCAAAGTACCTGCTATCAAGGAAATCATTGTTTTAGGAATCACAATATTATCTGCACCTGGATTGATGATTACGCCTTCAGCCTTACCATTAGGGTCTTTTAATAATGCATCATAGTCTTTGATTTCTCTGACAACTTGTTTTGGCTTTATATCTTTACCAAAGTTAACTTTTTTTGCATTTTCAATATTTGTAAAAACCGGAAAAAATGTTTTACCATCATTTGTATTGATCAAATAAAATTTGATTTGAGAAGGATTTGCATTTTGAATCGTACCAACTTGTTCAGGTTTAATTTCAACATCAAAATCACATGGAGAAAGGAGCTTTGCTTTTTTGAGTTCTGCTGTTAAACGTATTTGTTTTTCGTTTGTTGAGCCGTCCTTCAAATCTGCAATAACTTGTTCAAGTCCTGGATTTTGAATTGGGGGAATCTTATTTTCAGACATATTACTACCTCGCTAACTGTGTAAAGTATACATTTTTATAACAAATTTCTCAATATAATAAGATGATGCATCCCCAATTCCATTTTTTATACAAAATACGTATAATGTTCTAAATAAGTTTCATATTTGTTCACATAAGTTTCACACGGTAAAACTACTATATAGACGTAAACAAAAGAAAGGATGAATTCATATGACACAGTTTAATCATAACGATGATGAACCAATCAATGTAACATATACAGAAAAACCAAATAGCACAACATATAGAAGCAAGAAACAAAAGAAATCTCATACAACAGTTATTACAGTTGTCACTTCTGCAGTAGTTTCTTTAGCTTGTGGACTTGGAGGCGGTTGGTTTGCTTATACACACCTTTCTGCTAATGC
>CALBJM010000099.1 GCA_937893225.1 uncultured Erysipelotrichaceae bacterium
TAAGCTGACTTCTTTGGTTTATTTTGCTTCTTCTTTTTTTATCGGATACATCGAATACTTGGCATTCTTATCTAGAACGTAAAGGATCCTGTTACGGAATCTTGTCCAATTTGTGTATCCATTTGCGTTCTTTTTGATACATTTGATTATACTGTTTCTGTTTTCGATGATTGCGTTGTTCATCTTTTTTTCGCTAGCTGCCACATGGCCTGTGCTTGCATCTACTTTATATTCATATCCTACAATGTGAAAAGAATTGATGATTTCTTTTCTCCATTTCTTGAGTGTCCTTCCAAATGCATTCATCTCTGTCACTGATGATTCATAGAAGTTTTTTATGATTGCGTTTAATTGTTCTTCGGCATTTTCTTTGGTTGCCGTATTATAGAAATCAACAAGGCTATCTTTTAAATTCCATGTTTCTTGTAGTTGGTAGTCTATGGAAAAGAGCATGTCCTTGATTTCATATAGATTTAAATATTTATTGAAGTGTTTGTTCCATTTTCTTTCTTGGTTTGGATCCATCATTTTGTCATCGTTGATGTTGGATTTAAAAAGCATCCAATTGAACTTTTTAAGAAGATAGTATTCGTCACTGGTCTTGTCACTAGAATACTTTTTCATTGCTTTTATGCGTACGGAATCGACCTTGCGTCCAAGTTCTTGACTGACATGGAAATGATCAACGATAGGAATTGCATTAGGCAGGCAGGCTTTGGCGATGGAACTGTAACATTCGTACATATCTGAGCAAATGTATTTGACATTGTCTCTCTCTTCTTTAGGAATGCAGATAGTCGTGTCTTCTAGATGGCAGAGCATCAATAGGTGTCTGTGTTTTGAAGTCTAGAAGTATAAAAACATATTTAGAATCCGTAGATCTGAAAGCATAGACTTCATCGAAATTAATCATTTCAGGTAGCTTCCTTCCGTTGTTACAATAAGAACAACGATTCTGTAAGTTCTTATGTGGTTGTGCATCAACAATGACCTTTCTAACACCACTGTCAGACTCCTCAAGATGCACATCCTTTACTTTGATATTATTGACACCGATCAGATTTTTTTTCTAATGTATTTATTGTCATCATGCTTTATTCCTCTTTTTGATTTTGTCGTTAAAAAGTATAAAGCTTTGATGACTTTTCTATATAAAAAAGCAAATGTTTTTTCCCTTTAAGAATTACATCTACCTATCCATTTACCCATACATATGTATGAAGGTTCCAAAAACATTTTGTTTTTTTAACTTCAGCAAAATTTCAGATTGAACATTTGATTTTATAATATTCAAAGCACATAATGTTCCTAGATAAAAGGAGGATTACATATATGTTTACAAATCCTGGTGGAAAAATTAAATCTTATGCAAAAGTATTATTTTGGATAGGTGTTGTTATCAGTGTCCTTATTGGGGTTGTTATGATTGGCACAAGTTTTACATATGCTGCATATAGCTACAATGGTTCATTTGGTACGATCTTAGGCGGCATCATTTCTGGTTTACTTGTTGTTGCCATTGGCATACTCATTTCTTGGATCAGTGTTCTCGTATTATATGCATTTGGAGTTCTTGTTGAAAATTCCGATGAACTTGTTCGTTTGAATGGTGGCGTACCTAGCGGAAATAAGAAAGCACAAAAAATTGAACGCCCACAACTTCATCACGAAACGTATGTAACTGCAGAACCAAAACCAGTTGCACCAGTTCAACCAGTTGAACCTGCAGAACCAGCTCAACCAGCTGAACCTGAAGTTAAAACTGCATCTGAAACAAAATCAGATGATAAAAAAACATGTCCAAATTGTGGTATAGAAGTAGCACAAGATGCACATTTTTGTAAAAACTGCGGAACAAAATTAGACTGAATATTGCTTATAAAAAGAATCACAATTTTAAGTGATTCTTTTTATTTATTGCAATCAAATTCTTCAATATTCGTTATAACTGATAATATATTTTCTAAAAGACTCTTTTTTTCTTTCAAACAACAAACATAGAATTGTAAAAGTAAACCTGCATCTGAAAAAGGAATATAAACTCTAGGTTCTGATGAATGTGATAAAGCTAGTGTAATATTTGTCACAAATGCTGGAATAGAACTAGAAATGACGATT
>CALBJM010000100.1 GCA_937893225.1 uncultured Erysipelotrichaceae bacterium
TTCCATGTTCATCATCTTTGTGATAGGCATACCACCTGCAACCCATTCTTCAGCAGGCTTGGAAAGATTAGAAATCTTAGAAAGGTATCCATTATAACCGTATTGGATCAACATGAATGCATTGTATCCAAGAGAATAGCAATAATCTGCATCGAAATTTGATGGGAATGCACATCTTCCTTCATAACCAAAGAAATGATGAAGAGCATTGAACTTGCCATTATAAGTGCCAGCCTTTCTTCTTTCTTCAAGATTAGCCTTTACAAGAGCAGAGAACAACTTTTCAGATTCAATCAAAGAAACTTGTACATTTCCATGAGGATCTCTTTCAAGGAATAACTGCTGCTGAATTGTTTCAGGAAGAATAGCAAATACTGCCATAGATTCCTTTGTTAATCCCTTTTCGATGAATGCATACTTATCTTTCCATGTTGGAAGTGCATTAAATTCATCAGCCTTGCTACCAGCAAGCAATTCATTGATTTCGCCGATCAATACGGAGAATTCAGGAACAAATTCAACAACACCTTCAGGAATAATAGCCACGCCAAAATTCATACCATTTGCACTTCTCTTAGCTACAGAATCTGCAATATAATCAGCAATCTGAGCAAGAGACATCTTCTTCGCAGCAACTTCTTCAGAAATCAAACAAATATTAGGTTGTGTTTCTAGAGCACATTCCAATGCAACATGAGAAGCAGAACGACCCATAACCTTAACGAAATGCCAATATTTCTTAGCAGAATTTGCATCTCTTTCAATATTACCAATAACTTCACTGTACGTCTTTGTAGCTGTATCAAAACCAAAAGAACATTCAATATCTTCGTTCTTCAAGTCACCATCGATTGTCTTAGGACAACCAATAACCTGTACACCTGTATTGTGTGCAGCAAAATATTCAGCTAATACTGCAGCATTCGTATTAGAATCATCGCCACCAATAATAACAATAGCTGTAATACCATGCTTCTTACAAACTTCAGCTGCTACTTCAAACTGTTCTTCTGTTTCAAGCTTTGTTCTACCTGAGCCGATAATATCAAATCCACCAGTATTTCTATACTGATTGATATATGCATCATCAAATACTAAATAATCATCTTCTAAAAGTCCACTTGGTCCATTCTTGAAACCATAAAGAACATTTTCGCTATTTGTTGCTTTTAAAGCATCATAAAGTCCACAAACAACATTGTGTCCACCAGGTGCCTGACCACCAGAAAGGATTACACCAACTACTTGCTTCTTAGCAACAGATGTATTTGTTCCTTTTTCAAATGTGATTTCTTTTTTACCATAAGTGTTTGGAAATAAAGCCTTGATTTTTTCCTGATCAGCAACACTTTCTGTTGCTTCGCCTTCCTTTACACAAATTTCAGAAATTCCGTGTCTGAGCATGCCTGGTAATTTTGGAGCATACTTCAGTCTTTCAGTCTGTAATGGTGAAATATTCATTTTCATTTACTCCTTTTCAATCAAGAAAATTTTAATTCATTTATCCTTCTTCTTCAAGAAGTTCTTCCCATCTCTTTTCAAGATGTGCAATTTCATTATGAATATCATCAATATCTTGGTCTAATTCATTCATTTTTGTATAATCTTGATAATATTCTGGTTCAAAGCGTAAAGCACGCATATCTTCAAGTTCTGTTTCTTTCTCAGTAATTTGCTTTTCTATTTTCGCAATTTCTCTTCTACGTGCTTCTGGTGAGATTTGTCTTCTTGTGTTTTCAGATTTACTTTTCTTCTCTTCATCGTGTGAAAATGTTAATAGAGGCTTAGTATCTTCATCTTCCATATACTCATCATATGTTTTATCGATAAATTCAGCTTTCCCATCTTCGAAGCGTACTAATCCAGTTGCCAATTGTTTAATAAAATATCGGTCATGTGAAACAAATAGAATCGTGCCTGTAAAACCGTGCAGCGCTTCTTCTAAAGCTTCTTTGCCAGGAATATCCAAATGATTTGTAGGTTCATCTAATATTAACAAATTTGCATGATCAAGTAATAATTTTGCTAAAGACAGTCGTACTTTTTCGCCACCCGATAAAACATCAACCATCTTAAAAACATCATCTGCTGAGAATAGAAACTGTCCTAATACAGAACGTACTTGCGTACGATCCAAATCAGGATGTTCATCCCATAGTTCTTCTAAAACTGTTTTCCCAGAACTAAATTGTGCAAGCTGCTGGTCAAAATAACCTTTTTCTATTTGATGTCCAAACAAATAAGAACCACCTAATGAAGGAATAATGTTCATCAAAGTTTTTACAAATGTTGATTTTCCAGTGCCATTTGGTCCAATAATTGCAATACGATCCCCACGCCTCATTTTCATGGTCACTTCTGTTAAAACATGATCGTAGCCAATTTTCAAATGATCTGTTTCCAAAACTTTTTCTCCACCTTTTATAGCTGGTGTAAAATGTGCATGAAATGATTGTGTATCCTGGCCATCAAGTGTAATTTTTTCCATCCGATCCAAATATTTCATTTTAGATTGTGCAAATGCCGCCTTATTTTTCTTATAGCGAAATTTTTCAATCAAAGATTGCAAACGAGCAATATCTTTTTGTTGTCTTTGATATGCTGCTTGTTGTCTCTCTAGATCATTTTCTTTTTGAACAGTAAATGCAGAATAATTTCCTGCATATCTCTTCATCTTACCGAATTCCATGCTTACAACGACGTCTACTGTATGATCTAAAAACATTCTATCATGCGAAACAATAACAACTGCTTTAGGATAATTTTTCACATACCCTTCTAACCACTCAATTGCATCAATGTCTAGATGATTAGTTGGTTCATCCAACAATAAAATATCTGGTTTCGACAAAAGTAATTTTACAAAGGCGATACGTGTTTTTTGCCCACCAGAAAATGTCCCAATCATTTTTTTTAAATCGGTTATATCAAATCCAAAACGTGTAAATACCGTTTTCATTTCAGATTCCCAATTATAGCCATTCATTGCCTCAAACTTTTCCTGTAGCACAGCATATTGACTCATTACTTTTTCTGAATAATCATTTGCCATAGTTTCTTCAAGAAGATTCATTTTCTTCTGTAAAGCAAACAATGGTTCATATATTGTCATAAGTTCTTGTTCAACGGTCCAATCTTCATGTTCTAGTACTTTTTGTGCTAGATAACCAATGACTGTACCATTCTGCATGCTTACATTTCCTTTATCAAATTGCTCTTCACCACACATGCATCGTAAAAATGTTGTTTTACCACAGCCATTTCTACCAACGATAGCAATTTTTTCCGTTCCTTTTATTTCAAAATTCACATCTTCAAATACTGTATCTGCCCCATAGTATTTTGATGCTTTAGATATTGCATATAACATAAATATTCTCCAAAAAAGGAATGGATTTGGTCAACCCATTCCTTTCATTCTTTAATTTTAGAAATTTAAATTTCTTGGTGTTCTAGCAAATGGAATGACATCACGGATATTTTCTATTCCTGTAATGTACATTACGAGTCTTTCAAATCCGACACCAAAACCAGAATGCTGGCATCCACCATATCTTCTCAAATCAAGATACCATTGATAATGACCCTTGTTCATACCTAACTCATCCATTCTAGCTTCTAAGACATCTAATCTTTCTTCACGCTGAGAACCACCAACGAGTTCACCAACGCCAGGGACAAGGCAATCTACGGCTGCTACTGTCTTGCCATCATCATTTTGTCTCATATAGAATGCTTTGATATCCTTTGGATAATCTGTTAAGAAAACAGGTCCATTTACAACCTTTTCAGTCAAATATCTTTCGTGTTCTGTCATTAAGTCCATTCCCCATTCAATATTGGAATTTTCAAACTTAACACCATCTTCAACTGCTTTTTTCAAAATTTCGATACCTTCCGTATAAGGCATTCTTCTAAATTCACTATTGCGAACATGCTTGAGTCTTTCTTCAAGTGTTGTATCAATTCTTTCGTTAAAGAACTTCATTTCTTCTGGACATGTTTCATAAACATAATCAATACAGTACTTGATCATATCTTCAATAACATCCATATCGAAATCAAGATCCGCAAAAGCCATCTCAGGTTCAATCATCCAAAATTCAGCTAAATGATTCGTTGTATTAGAATTTTCTGCACGGAATGTTGGACCAAAAGTGTATACATCTCTAAAAGCCAAAGCAAATGCTTCTGCCTGTAACTGACCAGAAACCGTCAAAGAAGCATGCTTTCCAAAAAAGTCTTCTTCATATTTTCCATCTTCTCTAGTTGTTACAGTAAATGTTTCACCTGCTCCTTCAGCATCCGCTCCTGTAATTTCAGGCGTATTTACATATACAAATCCTTGTTCTTGAAAAAATGTATGAATTGCCATTGCTAATGCACTTCTTACTCTAAATACAGCTGAAAATGTATTTGTACGTGGTCTTAAATGACCGATTTCTCTCAAGTATTCAAAAGAATGTCTTTTCTTTTGCAATGGATATGTAGAATCACATGCACCTTCTAAGTTGATTTCAGTTGCTTGAACTTCAAAAGGCTGCTTTGCATTTGGTGTGATAATAAATTTACCAATTACAGATACTGCTGTTCCTGTTAAAAATTTTGCTACTTCATCATAATTAGAAAGAGTGTCAGCAGTGTACACGATTTGTGCATTTTGAAAATATGTTCCATCATTTAACGCAATAAAAGACACATTTTTACCAGATCGATTAGATCTAACCCATCCTTGTAATTGAACATATTCTAATTGATCCTTTTCATATTCTGTTCCTGTTGCAGTGAGTCTATATAACTCACGAATGCTCATTTCTGTTGGCATAATTCTATTCCCCTTATATTAATCTTTCATAGCATTTGTCTCAAAGACCAGCTCTTGGATGCTGCTAACAACATCCACTTGTTTTACATATACACCTTGTGGTACAGAAAAATGATCCACCGCAAAGCTTACAAAACCCTTGATTCCTTGTTTAACAAGAAGATCAACTGTTTCCTGTACATCTTGTGATATACATAATATAGCAATTCTACAACCCTTCGGCATTTTCTCGCTCAATTCATTTAAATTAAATACTGGAACTGACGCACCTTGTACTTTTTCAGGCTGTAAATCAAAAGCACAAACAATTTCTCCTACAACATGATTCCACTTGTTATAATTCAACAATGCTTTACCTAAGTTTCCAGCACCAATTAAAACAATCTTTTCATCAAAATTGACTCCCAGCTCATCTGAAAATTTTTTAATCAAATCATCCACATTGTATCCATAGCCTTGTTTTCCTAAGCTTCCAAGAAAGGAAAAATCCCTACGAATAGTAGTAGATTCTATGGAAACATAATCTGCAAGTTGACGTGACATGATTTTAGTCACACCTTCTGCTTTTAATTTTCGTAGTGCTTTTAAATAAACTGGATATCTTTGTAATGTCGCTTTTGGTACTTTTCTATCAGTTGTCATATATTCACCTTATGACTATTTTATCACGTTTAGAAAGTTTGTGAAAAAAAGTATAAATTTAATTTTATTATTCTTCACCTGGCATTGGTAAAGAAGGATCAGCAGAAACATCTAGACCACAACGAATGCCATTCTTATAAGCAACATATCCAGTAGCACCAATCATGGATGCATTATCTGTGCAGTATTTAATTGGCGGTTGTGATAATTCAATATTTGGATATTTCTTCATCTCCTCTTCCAGCATGACTCTAAGTCTAGAATTTGCTGCAACACCTCCAGCAGTAACGACCATTTTTGGCTGCAATTCTTTTACCGCATTCATCGTTTTTGTAACCATAAGTCCAAGTGCAGTTTCTTGAAATGCGTATGCAATATCTTCTTTAACAATTGGATTCCCAGCTTTTTCTTCTCTTTGGATAAGTTGTAATACTGCAGTTTTTAAACCAGAAAACGAAAAATCAAATGGACTATCTACTTTTGGTGTAGGTAGATGATAATGCTCTTTCCCTTGTTTTGCCATTTTATCAATGACTGGTCCTCCAGGATATCCCGTACCAAGAACTCTTGAAACCTTATCATATGCTTCGCCAATTGCATCATCTCTTGTTTCCCCAATGACTTTAAAGTCATACTCAGAATCCATCCAAACAAGTTGAGAATGACCACCACTAATAACTAATGCAAGTAAAGGAAATTGTAGATCATGATCTAATGCAAAACGATTTGCATAAATATGACCTGTCATATGGTTGACTGGTACAAGAGGTTTATGAAACTCCCAAGCTAAAGTCTTAGCTGCTTGTACACCTACGTGTAATGAACCAATTAATCCAGGACCTTGTGTAAAAGTTATAGCATCAATATCATCCATTGTTACCCCAGCTTGCTTTATAGCTTCTGTTATAACAGTGGATATATTTTCCACATGAATTCTACTGGCTACTTCTGGAACAACACCTCCATATTGAGTATGTACATTAATTTGGGAAGATACTATATTAGATAAAATTTCTTTTCCATCTTTTACTATTGCACAAGCAGTTTCATCACAACTACTTTCTAATGCTAATAACATTGTCATAAACGACCTCCTAATGCTTCACCATAAGATACGCATTTTCACCATCTGCGTAATAATTCTTTCGAATACTTACTTTCTTAAAGCCAAACTTTTCATATAAGCTTATAGCTGAAAAGTTAGAAATTCTAACTTCCAACGTGATATTATCACATCTTGCAGTATTAACTTTTTCCATACAAAATGAAAGTAAATCACTTGCTATGCCTTTTCTTTGATAATTTTTATCTACTCCAATATTTGCTATTTCAGCATTCTCATAAGCAATCCAAAGATCAATATAACCAATGATTTTTTTTTCAAATTGATAAACATAAATGGAAGCATATGGATTTTGCGTAATTTGCTCCTCAAAATCAGAATATGTCCATGCATCATCTTGGAATAAATCTTTTTCAAGCTTTGTAAGATACTGAATATCTGAAATAATCGCCTTACGAATCATGCTTTTTATTAGGTAAATAAGAAGCAGAAGACTTCAAATATTCAGGAGTAACTAAATGCACATTTTCAGCTTTCACCCATTCATCTTTTAAGTCTAAAAAGTTTTGTGCAATATCCGGCCAATTGTCCTCACATCCAACTAAACTACCATCACCGACAATATCCTCACCCTGGCAATCAAGTTCTTCTATAGCTATAGCACTTTCCTCTTGAAGTGCTTTGCCATCTCTAAAAGTACAAGTATACACTCTATGTCCTCTAGCGTCAGTAACTACTCTACAATCTTTTTTACCAGCATATAAAAGTAAAGAAGAAAGTGTATAAATTGGAAGATTACGCATAGAGCAAAATACTTTAGCAACAGTCATAGCAATTCTGACACCTGTATAAGAACCTGGTCCTCTAGAAATTACAATTTGATCAATATCTTCAGACGTTAACCCACAAGAAGTCATAAGGTTTACTAACTGTGGAAATAACTCTTCTGACTGTTTTTTCCAACATTTTTCTTGATACTTACCAATGAGTTCATTATCTCTTATCAATCCAATCACAAGCCAAGTATGGCTTGTATCCATACATAAAGTAATCATTTTATCTCCTCCAGAAGATTTTCATAAATAATACCGTTTGCCTGAAAAACAAATTCTCTACTAAAATCTTCCAATAAATGAATGGAAACTGTTAAATATTCATCAGGAATAAGATAATCCATGAATTGAGACCATTCAATTACTGTTAAACCATCATCATAAAAATACTCGTCAAAACCAAGATCTTGTCGAACACCTTCCATTCGGTAAGCATCAATATGATATAAATTCATACGCTTACCATGATAAATCTTTTGAATAGTAAAAGTCGGAGAAGTAACATTTCTCGTAATTCCAAGACCTTTAGCAATACCTTGTGTAAGAGTAGTTTTTCCTGCACCAAGATCTCCATCAAGTAAGATAACCATGTTTTTTTCAACAAAACTACCCAATTTATTTCCAAGCAAATGAGTTTCCTCAGTACTATGAGTAATAACCTTTAATTCTTTCATAAAACGCCTCGCCGAAGTATTATACCCCCAAAATAGGATACATTAAAGAGATGAAAGAATGAAAAGCAAAAAAAAGAGAGAACCGAA
>CALBJM010000101.1 GCA_937893225.1 uncultured Erysipelotrichaceae bacterium
AGCAAATTTATAGATAGCTTGTTGTTTACCATGTGTATCGTACAACATGATTTTCGTATTTGTTCCACCACAATCAATCACAAGAATGAATTCCACGTTTTATCACCTATTATCATTCTACCAAAACTAAGCATAAAAAAAGGGTTCTATATTTGGAATTCGTTCCAAATTAAAACCCTTTCATGTCTATACATTAAAGCCAAAATAACGTACAGCATTGTTATAAGATATACCCTTAACAATTTCAGATAGATTATCCATATCATAAGGATATTCTCCATTTTCTACCCATGTACCAATTAAGTTGCACAGAATTCGGCGGAAATATTCATGTCGTGGATAGGATAAGAAACTTCTTGAATCTGTCAACATTCCTAAAAAATTACCTAATAATCCAAGATTTGCCAAAGATGTCATTTGTTTTTCCATACCCACTTTATTGTCATTGAACCACCAAGCGGATCCTTGTTGAATCTTTCCAATCGTATCACTATTTTGGAAACATCCAATTACAGTTCCAATTAATTCATCGTCTCCAGGATTCAAACTATATAAAATTGTTTTTGGTAATCCTCCATTTTCATTGATTGCATTCAACATATTCGTTAGTTGATCTGCAGGAGCAAAATTCGAAATACAATCATAACCCGTATCGGGTCCTAACTTATTGTACATTGTTGTATTGTTATCTCGTTTGCAACCATAATGCAACTGCATTACCCAATCCAAACGTTTGTATTCTTTTGCGATGAATAGTAAGAATGCTGTCTTATACTGATCACATTCTAATGCTGTGACAGTTTCATGGTTCAATCCTTTTTTAAAGATCTTTTCAATTTCTTCAGTGCTTGCTGGAGCATACATAACATAATCTAATCCATGATCACTAACTAAGCATCCCATTTCATTAAAATATTCCATACGTTTGATGATAGCTTTTTTCATGTCTTCAAAAGAGCGAATTTCAACTTCAGAAACAGTTGCCAATTGTTTCATATAATCTGCAAACTCAGGTTTATTAATACGCATAGCTTTATCTGGACGCCAAGCAGGAAGCACCTTCACATCAAATGTCTCATCCGCCTTAATGACTTTATGCCAATGCAAATCGTCAACCGGATCATCTGTTGTACATAATAATTTAACATTCGATTTTTTAATTAAGCTTCGTACACTCATATCATCCTGCTGCAATTTTTCATTGCATAAATTCCATACTTCTTCAGCTGTTCTGCTATTTAAAACACCTGTATATCCAAAGTATCTTTGTAGTTCTAAATGAGACCAGTGAAACAATGGATTTCCAATTGCTTTTTCAAGTGTTTCTGCCCATTTTTGAAATTTTTCACGATCTGGAGCATCTCCAGTAATATAGTATTCATCTACTCCATTTGAACGCATTTC
>CALBJM010000102.1 GCA_937893225.1 uncultured Erysipelotrichaceae bacterium
ATGAACATCACATTATTTTAGCAATGTTTAAAACCTCATCCAGTTTTAAATAGTCTTTATATTAATCAATTATTATATAATCTCCCCATTGGAGGATGATTGGGTAATGATAAGACAATGTAAGAGGGCATTACTGACACTTGCTTCTATTAGCATGTGTTTAATGAGTGGTGTTAGTGCTGTTGCTGAAAATGATCAAACGACACAAGTTACTTATACAAATGGTGATTATACATTTGAGAAGATTTCGCATGCTAGTTCACCAGTATCTACAGCTGATGGAATTGTTGACTATGTTGGTAATGGGGCAGTGAGTGAATTTGACGAAGGTCAGGGCGATCGTGGACAGAGTTATTCTTGGGCAGCTGAAAGTTATGGCGATTACATGTATGTAGGTACATGTTATGCTGCTATGGGAAATACATTAACTTACATGGATTCTGCATTAGGAGACACTTTTGATAAAGAAACAATGAAAGCAACTTTGGATGCATTATTCAATGGTACATTTTTCTATGGGCAAGATGATGGTAAAGATTCTGGAGGAATCTTAGTTAAAGTAAATGTGAAAACCGGTGAGACAAAACTCATCATGGCAAATTCTTTGAATGGAATGGCTCCATTATTTAGAAATGCTGTAAAATTCAGAGACAAGCTATATTTTTGTGGTAGTGTTCATATAAATGGACAAAGAGGTCTTCCTAGTATTTATGAAGTAGATCCACAAACGGATACTGTGAAGTTAGCATATAGAGGTATTGAACCAAAAGATGCGTATGCTGCTGCACAAAAGAAGATTAGTACTGGCATTCGTGGTATGACGGTATACAATGATCGACTTGTCATTAGCTGTGTAGGTTTAGAAGGCCCATATATCATGATTTCTTCTGATCCAAGTAGTGGCAAGTTTACAAAGATTGCCACAGAGAGTGATTTATTCAATTATCCTGCATATCGTTATTCCGATAGTATCTATGGTGGTTCTATTTGGGAAATTCGTGTATTTAATGGCGATTTGTATGTTGCTTTATGTACTGGTACATCAGAAAACAAACTAGATGATCATACAATGCAATCGTTTGCAATTGTAAAAGGCCATGAAGAACAAGATGGAAAGTGGACATGGACTTCTGTAGTTGGTGATAAAGAAAAGGATGATGCAAAGTATACATTTGGCATTGATCCAGAAAGAACTAGAGCTGGTGCATGTAACTTGTTGGTATATGGAGATTATCTATACATTGGTGAATATCAGGATATTGAAATTGCTTTAGAAGATGTATTATTTAATAAAAATGTAGAATTTTTAGCAAAGAATCTAGAACAGTCTGTTAATCTTTACCGAATGGATAAAGACGAAAATATTGAACTTGTGGTAGGGGATGCTACAAATATGTTCCCTAATGGAAGTTTATCTGGTCAAGGTTCAGGATTTGGTCAACATGAAAATGCATATTTTTGGCAGTCCACAGAATACAAAGGAAATGCATATTTTGGAATGTTTGATTCAAGCAGCTTACTTGAGCCAATTGGACAACTATCTAATGGAGACTTATTAAATAAGACACCAGAAGAATGGAAAAAACAGTTGAATTATATCAAAGTATTGATTGAACTCTTAATTAAGAAAAATTTTGATCCAAAACCAGTAGACCCAGCTAATTTAGAAGAAAATGTAACTAATGAAGAAACTGATGTACAAGACATTTTAAATGAAGCAATTAGAACTGCTTCTGTACGTTATGGAGAAACATCAGTAGCTGCAGATATTACTAGCAATGACATGATTGAACTTACTGATGAACAAACCACTGAATTAGAGACATTTATTAATGAGCATCCAGAAGATCTTAATATATTAGATGAAGATGTATCGTCTGACTTCGTTGATACAATGTTTGGTTTAACATCTTTGGGAAATCAACTAAATGAAACTGGTAGTGAACAATTCATAAATGACTATGAAGAAATATTAGATTTTGTAAGAGTACTCGTCAAGAGATTACCAGAAGATCAACAGGAAAAGATTCTTAATTTGATAGAAACCCTGTTACAAATTACACAAAGAGACAATTTATTAGCATTCCGTACAATTCTTTGTACATTATCCACTTCTATTCGTGGGTTTGATATGTATGCTACGGGCGATGGTACCAACTTTACAACAATTACACAAAATGGTTTTGGAGATCCATATAACCATGGTTTAAGAGTTTTTGCACAAACAGATGATTGGATGGCAATCGGTACAGCAAATCCATTTTATGGAACACAGCTCTGGAAGTTACAGGAAGAAAATACGGAACCTACTAATCCAAGTAAGAATATTTATACAATTACATTCGATGATCAAAAAGGTAATGTTACTACAGTAAAAGCTGAAGAAGGAACAGAAGTTACATTTCCAACAGATCCTGCATGTGATGGATATACATTTGAAGGCTGGTTTACAGAATCTAAGGAAGGTACTAAAGTAACATCTTTGATTGCTGAAAAAG
>CALBJM010000103.1 GCA_937893225.1 uncultured Erysipelotrichaceae bacterium
CATCACAATTGTGCACCATAAAACAACACTATTATCAACAACTACTCCATTGTATAACAATTCAGCACACAACAAAACAACGCTCACTAAGACATGAAAAACTACCCACTGATCCATATGTACACCTTGTACAGCACATAACACTTCACACGCAAAATAAGAACCACACACAACAAGCATTAAACAACCAAGTAACAAAGAAGAAGAAAAAAGCAGTGTGGACAATATCAAAATGAGCACAACAAACCCCGTTCTTTCTCCACAAGCGCTTACTACATCACTTTTACATAAGTAATTCTCTAAAATACGCAATAAAACACTACATATGCCTAGTATTATCATAGCTAATAAAACTCTATGCCAAGCAAACAAAGCACCTTCCTGCATAATGTGCATAATAGAAACTACACAACACCAAAATATCCCAACATTACACACACCTTGTACAAACTTCAATACACTTACTTGAAATATATCTTTCTTATTCAATAGCTTGCACTGTGATACATTTATAGAAATATTCCCACGCTTCATATATTTTGTACAATACAACCATTCCGTCAAGAGCAAAAATATAAAATAAGAAGCTTCTATCAAAGAAGAACGATATGCATATATAAGTACTGCAGAACTAATAATTCCCACACAATTTACAACCCACTGAAGTCGATGAAATAGAAATACACATACATTTACTACCAACAAAATGCAAGCAATTTTCCAATCATTCATCCAAGCAATGCAAGTTAAGGCTAGTACAAATACACCTTTTTCAACGATATCTTTTTTCGCATACTTTTCTAATAAAACATGTAATATCAATGTTCCACTAACTGTCATTCCTGTAAACAATAAAACATAGCCACCTATTATCCCTTTTAAGAAAGCAAACAGATTCACAGAAATACCATAACAAAACAACAATTCCAAAACGCCTACAAACCCACTCACGATATATGCAATTTTATTTTGCATTTTTTCCTAACTCCTGTATCTTTTTCACTTCTTCTAATTTTTCTTTCACACTAGGTGCATTTTTCGTTAATTTGCGAATCGTTAATTCTTGCGCTTTATCATTTGCTAATCGAAGTTGTCTATCCGAAGATGTTAAAGCATCTTTTATTTTTTGTAAGTGTGAAATTGATTTATCAATCTCATCAATGGCTTCGTTAAACTTCTTCGATGCCGTAGCGTAATTTTTACCAAATGCATCTTTAAAACGATTCATATTATCTTCAAAGTTTGTTAAATCGAGATTGTTATTTTTTTCAATGACTAATTGTTTTTTATACGCCAAGGCATTCATAGAAGCATTTCTGAGAAGTGTAATAATAGGAATAAAAAACTGCGGACGAATTACATACATCTTTGGATACTTATAAGAAACATCCACAATACCTTCATTATATAAATCATTATCGGATTCTAACATTGATACAAGAACTGCAAATTCACAATTTTTTTCTCTTCTATCTTTATCTAGTTCTTTAAAGAAATCTTCATTTTTATGTTTAGAAGCCGTTGTTTCATTTTCATTTTTCATTTCAAACATAATTGAAATGATTTCTGTACCATCTTCATCATAATCACGAAAAATAAAATCCCCTTTTGAACCAGTTCTAGCATCATTATCTTTTTCAAAATATGCACGAGGAAACATTCCCATACGATTTTTATTAAATTCATAAGAACAATGTTGTTCCAACGATTCTCCAATCATTTTCGTTGAAAGACGCACCTTGAAATCCTTGTATTGTTGTACAAGAGCTTTTTGATCCTCAATTTCTCGATCTTTATTTTTGACTACTTCTTCAAGCTTTGCACGCAATGTTTCTGTAGAAATTTGTGCACTAGTTTTAGTTTCTTCTAAATCCTTTTGGATTCTTTGAATTTCAACATTTTTTCTTTCCGTTGTCTCATGTATTGCTTTTTCTACCGCAAGTTCTCTTTCCGTATTTCCTTTATCAATTTCACTGCGTAATTTTGCAAGCTCTTGATCCTTTTTCACAATTACATTTTCTAGATTCATCTTTGCTGTGGTATTTGCTGCAGATAATTGATTTTTTAAACTCTCAATTTGCATTTCTGCTTCATGTAATTTATCGTTCATTTCTTTTACACTCTGCACTTGTGCCACACGCACAGCACTATTCATTGTTTCTTCATTTGCAGAAATTTGAGCTTTATATTCAGATTCTTTTAATGCAAACGTATGCTGCATTTTTTCATATTCTTGTTTTTGTTTTTCAAGTGCTTCTTTATATGTTTCTTCTTTTTTAGAAGCAGCTAATGCATTTTCTATTTCTAACTTTTCACGAATTGCTGCTTCTCTTCTAGATAATTCTTCTTGAAACGTATGGTCTTTTATTTGTGAAACAATGGAACTATAATCTGCTTCGTTAATAGTAAAAACAGTTCCGCAATGTGGACATTTAATTTGGTTCATAAATACCTCCGGTGTCTTATTATTATACAGTGATTAGAATTTATATTGCGTGTTTTGAACGAATACTAAAAAGAAAGTGTATACTAATGGTTAGGAGAAAAAAGTATGTCAAAAACTACAATCCGGTTATTACCATGTTCTTATTCTGATAGCGATGCAATGACAGAATGGTTAGATGCTATGTCACTTCATGGATATACTGTATTAAAAATCAAAAATATTTACGCAAAATTCAAAAAAGAAAAAAATAGATACTATCATCTATCTGTAAATTCCGTCACTGAACAATATGATTTTTCAAAAATGGTGCTAGTTCTCAAGGTAATATCATTCAAATTCAAAAGGATAGAGGCTTTGAATATGTAGGAAAATGTGGGAGCTATTTATTTTTCAAAACTACAAATATTCATCTCATTGAAAAATTTGATACGCTTGATCATCATATAGATGCGAATAAATTGGCATTTCAAACGCAAATCATCGTTTCCATCATTTCTTTACTATGTGGATGGCAAATGTTGAAACTATGGTTTTCAGTTTCTAGTTATCTCTTGCCAATTGTGAAATACACTGGTTTTGCATTGATTCTCTTTCTACCAATCTATGCCATATACCAAGCTGTAATTCTATTTCAAAAATCAAAAAATAAAAATTATATACCAAGCTATAAAAAAGAGCCTACTCTAAAGTCTTCTTTCCCAGAAACATTATTTAGAATCGTCATTCTTCTTATAGCAGCCGCAGTATTATTATTTTCTGTTGTTTTACATTAAACCATTTTTACAATGATACTTTTTCATTACATATCTATAAGAATACACTCAATCATATTTTACAGCGTAAAAATACTATAAATTTTCACATAGATTTAAGAAGCTATAACAGCTTTGACTCTAGGCTAGTTAAACTGTTATAGCTTTCTTTTCTTTTTTCTCCACAACAAAATGCATATACAATAAGCACAAAATAACTTGAATAAATGAAGAACATGGTGTAGCTAATCCCACAAAGAAGATATTCACTGGTCGTATTTGTGACATTAAAAAAGAAACAGGAACTCTGATGCATAAACCACCAATAATATTTTCTATCATAACAAAACGTGTATAACCACAACCATTAAAATACCCATTCAAATTAAAAAAGAAGGCAGTTAACATGCAATCAATAGCATACGCTTTCAAATACTGCCATCCAGCAGCAATAACCGCATCATCTTTTGAGAATAAACCACACAACAAATCTCCATGGAAGAATGAAAAGTATGCTACAACAAAACCAATCAATACCGAAACACAAATTCCATATCGCAACCCCTTGTGTGCTCGCTCCATTTTTTTAGCACCATAGTTCTGTGCAACAAACGCTGACATTGACTGCGAAAAAGCACTAGGAATCAACATAATAAAATTACAAACTTTTTCAGCAACACCAACACCTGCACTAACAATTACACCAAACTGATTCACCAATGACACAATCACTAAAAATGACAAACCTACAAGAAAATCTGAAAATGCCAATGGGAAACCAAAACCAACTATTTTTTTGGTTATGGAAAATCAAAACGAATATATTCCTTATGGAATTCAAACGGCAACGAAATTCTACTTACAATTATCGCTGAAATAATCACAGAAATACCTTGAGATGCAACTGTAGCAATAGCTGCACCTGCAGCACCAAGATGGAAAACTGAAACTAACAATAAATCTCCAAAAATATTAATAATAGCAGCAATAACAACAGAAAAAAGTGGAAGTTTCGAATCACCAATACCTCGAAATAAAGATCCTAGTACATTATAGGCAATGATAAATAGCAAGCCTACACTACATATTCCTACATAGTTTTCGGTCATCACAAACGCATCTTTAGGCGCATTCATAATTGTGCACACACCAGAAATATTGAAAAGCATCAAAACAGAGAAAATCAAACCTACTATAGCAAAGAAGACAATGGAAGCTCCCATAGATTTACCAGCATCTTTTTTCTTTCCTTCACCAATTTGTTGTCCTAATAAAATTGTTGTGCCCATGGAAAGCCCAGCAATCACATTTGTAATGGTAGACATAATTTGTGAACCTGTAGAAACTGCAGAAACATCTGCTGCCGTTGCAAATTGACCAACGACCAAAAGATCAACTGCTCCATATAATGACTGTAAGATCAATGCTAAAATTACAGGAATGGTAAATTTTAATAATGGGCCTAAAATTTTACCTTCTATAAAACTATCACAATTACTCATATAGCCTACCCTCCTAAAAAAAAGATATAAATATAATTTTTTAACATTGATAATTCTCCAAAAATCTGATTA
>CALBJM010000104.1 GCA_937893225.1 uncultured Erysipelotrichaceae bacterium
CCTTGCTTCATCTCTTGTGTCAAATCTTCGATTTCTCGATTATTCGACATCAATAAATCCATTTTTAAAGCTGGAAATCCACTATATCCTAATGTACGCGCAAATCGCACGATCGTTGGTGCACTAGCACCGCATTTGATTGCTAGATCCTTGGCTGAACTATTTTGAATTTCATCTTCATGTTCTAAAAAGTAATCAGCAATTATTTTTTCACTATTTGTAAACGATGGATAAACATCCTTGATTCTCCCTCTCAAACTCATAAGACTCTCCTTGTACGTTTTATTATATTTCAAGAATTATTGAAATGCAATTTCATAAATGAACTAAATCTTCATTTCATATAAATTGTATACTGAATTATCCTACATATTCTAGAATATAAAAAAGTGGCATTTTTCAGCCACTTATTGTAATCGAATCACTTTTTCTAAAAAGAATCTATGTTTATCGTATTTGTAAACAAATATACAACAATTCCCAAATCCTTTTTTTAATTCTTCCATTGGATCTTGAACAGAGCGCAAATAATTAAAACATGCACCACTATGCGAAACCGCTAAAACACACTGATTCTCATCTTTTTCCATAATATTTGTTAATGTAGCAGCCATACGATCTCGTGTTGTATTACTTGACTCCCCACCAAACTGTAAATAAAATGTTTCACAATCTTTTGGTGTAAGATGCCTATTTAGCCTTTCGCTTTCTCCTTCTAACTCTCCATAGAAGTTCTCTTTTAAACCTTTTAATCTTGTATACGGCATATTTGTAATCAGTTCTAATGTATCGCAACATCTTTCACTTGTTGAAGAATATGCATGATCAAACATAATGCCTTCTCTTTCAAAATATTCTTTCACTTTTTTTGCTTGTTGGATTCCATTTTCTGTCAAAGGTGAATCACACCAACCTTGAATTTTCTTTTGCACATTAAAGAGTGTTTCACCATGTCTCATCAAATACAAAGTTTTCATACTGTAAATTTTTCTCCTGGTGCAAGTACAATAATTCTATCAGGATTCTGAATTCTATCTAACAATCTGTTTGGGTTACCATTGAACGGTGTCATATCAGGTGCATCTACACTTCCCCAATGGATACAAATAAGTTTAGCATTTGGATATGTATTAGCTAATCTTACGGCACCATCAAAGGTAATGTGCCAATCATTATCAGCAAAATCAAAGAGTATTACATCCGGTTCATCCATATGTAATTGTGATTCAAGTAATTTTGAATCTCCTGGAATCCATATCGTCCCTTCTTTTGTATCAAACCAATATCCACAATAATCTTTTTCTTCCCAATATCGATATTGCCATTTTTTTACTCCATTCTGCCAATTATGTTTTGCTGGAGTGAGTCTTACCTGAATATCAGAAATGGAAAAAGCTTCCCCAATGTCACATTTTTTACAATCCAAGCCTTCATTCTGCATAACTTCTGCTACGTAATTTGGTGCATAATATTTCTTACACACATCTTTAACATGTTGACAAGTTGGCTTAGAAAAATGATCATTATCAATATGGGTAATCAAAACTCCATCTAAAGTTGTTACATTCGCAGATGTAATAGGAATTTCATATAATAAAGGCATATCAAATCCTTCTAATACAGGATCGACCATAATATTCGTTTGATGTGAATGAATCATCACTCCTGCACCACCAAGCCAATAAATATTCGTCTCATGACTTACTTGAAATGCCTCAGATGTCATAAAAGTAGATTTTGGAGCAACTGCCTGTCCTTTTTCATTAATTTTAATCGTACGCATATACTTTCTCCTTGATGCAATTATCGCAAAGAAAAAAGACAGCACAATAAATAGTTTGTTTGTGTTGTCTATATATAGATGAATGATTCAATTTGTCTACTTATTGTAGGGATTCCCTATCCCATCACACTCTTGAAATAATTGGTCCATACCTAAGCCACGCATTTTTGTAATCATATCAACCATTTCTTCACAACTCGTCCCCATACCAGCCAAGATCCAAGAAATCGTCATTGAGGAAGAAGCAATGGCATGATATTTCGTAGCAAAACGCAATGCATCTGGCATGGGTTTTGTTCCATAACAAAGTTGATGCCATTGCAAATCAAATTCTGCACAATGCGCAAATATATAATCTTTCAAATTTCCAGCATCTTCTAAAAGAAGTGCTTGTTGAAGAAAAGATTTATATTGCGTCATATTTCGAAATGAATTCAACAAAGACTTCGAAAAGTCCATATCTATTTTTGGTTCTACATTATATTCAGGGATGATCTTTGTATTGTAGATTCTACAAATCAAGTCATTCTTATCTGCAAAATGATTATAAAATGTTTGTCGCGATGCACCAGTAAAATCCAACAAATTCTGAATTGTAATAGAAGTCAACTTTTGATTTTTTAGAAGTTGTAACAACGCATCGCAAAATATGCCTTCTATAGAGATTGCCATTATTCTTTATTCGCAATAATATCCGCTACGATCAATCCATTCGCTGCAGCTTGAGAAAGAGATCTCGTAAATCCTGCACCATCACCTAATGCATAAATACCAGGTGCAGCTACTAATTCAAAATCCTTTGCTTCAGGACGTGCACTATAGTATTTGCATTCAATACCATACAATAATGTATCTTCATTTGCTGTGCCAGGTGCAACTTTATCCAAAGCATGCAAAGTCTCGATGATATTATCTAACTGACGCTTAGGCATACATAGAGAAAGATCTCCTGGGATTGCATCTAATGTTGGTCTTACAGAAGAATTCTTTAAACGTGATGCTGTAGTTCTTCTACCTTTTTCAAGATCTCCTAATCTTTGTACAAGTACATATCCCCCAGAGATCTTATTTGCTAGAGAAGCAATGTATCTTGCATATTCAACTGGTTGATCAAATGGTTCTGTAAAAAATGTAGAAGATAGTAATGCAAAGTTAGAATTGTTAGATTGTTTAGCTTTGTCTTTATAAGAATGTCCATTGACAGTCAAAACACCATCACTGTTTTCTGTAACGACATATCCTCTTTCATTAAAGCAGAACATTCTTGTACGATCTCCATAATGTCCATTCTTAAAATAGATTTTTGGTTCGTAGATTTTAGAAGAAAAGTGCTCCCAGATTTCATAAGGCAGTTCAACACGTACACCAATATCCACCTGGTTATTTGTGCGTTTGATGTCATATTTATTACACCACTCTTCAAACATGCCATTACCAACTCTGCCTACCGCAAATACGATCTTTTCTCCATAAACAACTTTATTTTCATTCTTCTGTGTATATGTGATGGCATGTGTGTCTTTATCCACATCTTCTACGATAGCCTGCGTTTCAATTTGTACTTTTCCATCCATAGAATGAATAAAATGTAGCATTGTATCATAATTGGCATCTGTTCCTAAATGCTTCACTTCTGCTTGCTGCATATGCAAATCATTCTGCAAACACAAAGTCTTCAAATCATTGTTTGACTCATATACCTCATTATCTGCACCATACTTCACCAAAATATCATCTGCTTGATGAATGTAATCTAATACATCCTTTGGATCCATAATATTTGGTAACCAACCACCATATTCAGTTGTTATATTGTATTTTCCATCACTAAACGCACCAGCACCAGCCATACCTTCCATGATTGCGCATGGCTTACACTTTACACACTTCTTCACCTTTCCAGTAAGGATTGGACAAGAGCGTTCTTCTAATGACTTTCCTCTTTCCAAAATCAATACAGATAAATTATCTTTTTTTTCTACAAGACGATATGCGCACATCAATCCTCCAATACCGCCTCCAATAATCACTACATCATACTTTTCCATAGCTTCCTCCTCAATTCTTAGGCCAATTTAATATTTTATCACCTTTTACCAAATATGCTTTATTTGCTAACGCCGCTAATGGGCTGTCTGTTAATGAATCCGAATAAAAAGCATCGATTTTCCTTCCTTGATACAACGCATTAAAACGTCGTACCTTTTCTTCACCATGACAATTGATGCCTGTATATTTCCCAGTTTTAGGATCCACTACACTTGCCATAACATTTTTAATACCAAGTCTTTCACAAAATTTTTTGATTGTAAATTCAGGTGATGCAGATATAACAACATCATCTTCTTTTTGTTGCTGTAAATAAAATTGCTTCACATGATCCATATGACTATCTACAAATTCATCAACTGTTGCATCCATATCTTTCACATATGAAAACATATGATATAAGTTCTCTTTAAAAGTTAATTTTTTCATCAAATGCAAACCATACAACAGACCACAAACTGCTGTTCTAGGAACAGACAATAAAGTCATTGGTCGATGCACATATAACCACAACACAAAGTTTGCAGTTGAATCTTGTCTATAAATCGTATTATCCCAATCATATACATTCATGGCAATATCACCTTTCCGCTTGTTGTATCTCTCTGTAATAAATCTGTATATAATCCTGAAGGATTATTGGTAAATGAAGAAACATGTCCTAGTACACATGTTATCACTAGTACTAATTCTAATACCCATTGTCCGATAACGGTCCACTCAAATTGTTTATAAATCCAATAGAATATCATGATGTCTGTAAAAGGATTAAAAATAATTTCAAACGCATGTGCATACATATCTAATCCTGTAATTTGTGTTAACATTCCCATACATAACGGATTTATGAAGAACACTACCATTCCGCAAAAAATCAAACGCATCAAACGCTCTTCACTCTTATTTGCACGAAACAAAAATACCAGTACACCACCCCA
>CALBJM010000105.1 GCA_937893225.1 uncultured Erysipelotrichaceae bacterium
GGCTTACCAATGTATTTACCAAATGGATATACTGTTAGACGCTTGCTTTCTGACTATATTACAGATAAAGAACTTGCACAAGGCTATTTGCATGTTATGACACCAAGTGTTGTAAATACAAAGTTATATAAGATTTCTGGACACTGGGATCACTATAAAGACGATATGTTCCCAGCAATGACTTCTGCAAAAGATCCAGAAAATGCATATGCACTTCGTCCTATGAACTGTCCAGAACACATGATCATGTACAAGAGCAAGCTGCATTCTTATAGAGACTTACCAGTCAGAATTGCTGAAATTGCCAATGACTTCCGTTTTGAAGCAAGTGGTGCATTGACAGGTATTGAAAGAGCACGTGCATTTACACAAAATGACTCTCATATTTTCTGCAGACCAGATCAAATTGCTGATGAAATCAA
This sequence comes from uncultured Erysipelotrichaceae bacterium, assembly GCA_937893225.1. Lineage (GTDB taxonomy): Bacteria > Bacillota_I > Bacilli_A > Erysipelotrichales > Erysipelotrichaceae > Bulleidia. Next base: position 423 of record CALBJM010000105.1, read on the forward strand.
GAATGTAACAAAACTGATTCTTGACGTATATAAAGACTTTGGTTTTGAAAAGTATTCTTTCCGTCTTTCTCTAAGAGATCCTAACAATAAAGAAAAATACTTTGGACATGATGAATTGTGGGCAAAGAGTGAAAAGGAATTACGAGAAGTACTCAAGGAAATGGATGTGCCTTTCTATGAAGCAGAAGGAGAAGCTGCATTCTATGGACCAAAGATCGACGTTCAAGTACGCTCTGCTTTGGGACATGATGTAACACTTTCTACGATTCAGTTAGACTATCAATTACCTGAACGTTTTGAACTTGAATACGTAGACTCTGACCAAGAAAAGAAGAGACCAGTCGTTATTCACCGTGCAATCCTTGGCTCATTAGATCGTTTCATTGCTTTCTTGTTAGAAGAAACAAAGGGTGTATTACCTCTTTGGCTATCTCCAAAGCAAGTTGTTGTTGTACCAGTTGCGCCAGAAGCACATGGTGCATATGCACAAAAGATCGTAGATAATCTAAAAGCTATGGGTGTAAGAGCATCCATAGATGCAAGAAACGAAAAGCTTGGTTATAGAATCAGAGAAGCACAGACTTCAAAAGTTCCTGTACAGATCGTTGTAGGGGATGGCGAAGTTGAAAGCAATGGCGTAACAGTCAGAAGATATGGAAGTCGTGAACAGACACAGATGTCTAGTGAAGATTTCTATAAGATGCTTCGTGAAGAAATTGCTTCTAAGAAGTAAGATATATAGAAGTACAATAGATGGTTCACATCTAAAGTACTTCTTTTTCTATGGGTATATTGTAGTTATATTATATGTGCAATGTGTGCATTAATCAGTGGAAAAACTTGTGAAAAAATAAAATATATGCTTGTATACGGTAGTATACACAAGGAGATTGCTTTGAAAGTTATTGATATGCATGCACACATCCTTCCACAAATCGATGATGGAAGCAAATCTGTGAAAATGTCTCTGGCGATGCTTGCTGAAATGAAAAAGCAAGGTGTCTCTGTAGTATGTGCAACGAGTCATTACTATCGTGATCAAAACGATATTGATACATTTCTTGCACGAAGAAATCACGCATATCAAAAACTCGAAGATGCTAGAAAAGAAGATGCATTACCAATGATCTTGCCAGCTAGTGAAACGGCATATTTTTCTAATATTGCTACTTGCGATAAAATTGAACGACTTTGTATTTATGGAACAAATACGCTCATGTTGGAAATGCCATTTACAGAATGGACAGAACTCATGGTAGAAGAAGTGGAATCCCTTGTTTTGGACAGAAGGATTCGTGTAGTGCTAGTGCACCCTGAGCGTTTTTGTTTTTCCGAAGATAATAAAAAAAAGCTTAAGAAATTTGCAGAAATGTCGATACCTTTTCAAGTCAATGCACAAACATTGATAGATTGGAAAACAAGAAAACTAGGACTCTCTTTACTAGAAATGAGTGATTATCCACTACTAGGCAGTGATTCTCACAATCTAGATAAACGCAAACCTAACTTACTTTATGGCAGGGAAGTCGTACGGAAAAAGCTTGGTCAACAATTTTTAAATAGAATTGAAAAAAATTGTTATCGCTATATTCTGGAGGAAAACTATGGCAAAAAGAAATAAAGTACAGAAGAAAGATAAAGCTAAGCTTCTCATCATTTTATTACTTGTTGTAGCAGTCGTATTTGGGTGTTTAGCAGCAATGTCATGGTGGGAAAATTCACAGAAGAACAATGTAGCAGATAGTGCAAATGATCCTGTATTACAATTGAAGGAAATTACAGTCGATGGACAAACCTATCAACAAAGAAGAAAAGTTAAATCGTATTTGTTTATTGGTGTTGATATGAGTGGAGAAGCGACAGGTGTTGATAGTTATATCCAAGGTGGTCAAGGAGATGTACAGATGCTGTTGACGATCGATGATTTGAATCGTACGTGGCAGATCTTACAATTGAATCGTGATTCTATGGTGGACGTACCGGTATTAGGAATACAAGGCAATGTTGTTTCTAGTGAGTTTCAGCAGTTGTGTTTAGCACATAGTTATGGTAATGGAAAAGAATTGTCTTGTGAAAATAATGTAAATACTGTTTCTGCACTATTAGATGACCAAGAGATCGATGGATATTTTGCATTGAATATGGATGCCATTGGTTTATTGAATGACCTTGTAGGTGGTGTAACAGTTACAGTCAATGCAGACTTTACTGCTGTTGATCCAACGCTTGTTGAAGGACAACA
>CALBJM010000106.1 GCA_937893225.1 uncultured Erysipelotrichaceae bacterium
ACATTTGCTAAGACAGTTTGATGTGGTATTAAGTTATACGACTGGAAAACAAAACCTATCGTATGATTACGATACGAATCCCAGTCACGGTCTTTATATTTTTTTGTGGATATTCCATTAATAACAAGATCTCCACTATCATATCGATCTAATCCACCAATAATATTTAACAACGTTGTTTTTCCAGAACCACTTGGTCCTAAAATTGCTACAAATTCATTTTCTCTTAAATTTAAAGACACGTGATCTAAGGCTTTTTGGATAAGATCACCTGTCTTATATTGCTTACATATATCTTTTATTTCTAACATGCACCTATCATAGCATTTTCCAATTTATATTTGTTTTGTTTTATTAGACAATCCAATACATATGCATAAAAAAAGAGTACTGCGCATGCAATACCCTTCAAGATCAATTATACGAATAAGACCAATTATACCCACTTCCACTAGGCGCATATAATTGCAGTTCATATTCCCCAGCTGCTAAATCTACAGTTTTACTGACTGTTTCATTCGTTGCCTTAGCAATTTCTGTACTCTTTCCATCACTAGAAACCGCATATACACTAACCGTTGCATCTGAAGAACTTGTTAAAGTAACTGTAACACTGTTATTCACATTCACGCTGTACGTTTTCACTAAATCTGCTTCATCTGGTTTATCATCACTATCCGTGTCTTTTTTATCAGTGTCTTTTGTCTTTTCAACAAAATCTGTTTTTTTAGCATTCGCATCATCAATGTTGTAATCATCTACAGTAAACGTTTCATCATCCGCATTCCATTGCAATTGAAATGTTGCTGGAACGTCATACGTATCATCATCTTTATTCACATGCAATGTGAATTTGACCGTAGCTTTTGTTTCAGTACCACTGACATTATATTCAGAAGTATCAGGTTTAACATACCCATTCGTACCATATATTTCATCCAATTTTGATAAGATTGCTGTATTGGCTTGCTGCATAGCATAGTAGCCTAATACTTCTTTTTCTTCCGTTTCTGCAGTAGGCGTAGAAGTTGCTTCGATTTCTTTGTCTTCTGCTTTTTTAGAAGAAAATAAACTAGTCAGTAATATAGCCATAACAATAAGCAATATTACAACACATCCTATAATGACACCTACTATGAGCTTATTCTTTTTATTTTCCTCTTTTTCAAGTTCTTCATCAATTTCATCAAGATTTAATTGTTCAGTTTTATCATCTAAAGAATTCATTTTGATCACCTCGCTAAACAATTATCATTCTACAGTAACTTTTAAAAATTGGAATCACCATTATCAATTCTTTTTATGAAAGCGATCTACCCATATACCAACCAGACATCCTAGTATTGCAGGAATGATCCAACATAAATCAGCGCTTGGCGGCAATGACAGCATAAAATTTGTAATGTATGGAATTTGAATATTTAAACTATGCAAAGCATATATCAATGAAGCTATGGCACTAAAAAATATAGAAAACTTATACATCGATGGATATTTTTGAATATGTTCATCACACAAGCCAAGAATTACCAAAACCATCGCAATTGGATAAATCATCGTTAAGATTGGCACAGAAATCTCTAATATTTGATTCAATCCAACAACACTAACAATACAAGATATAATCGTAAACAATCTTACCCATGCTATATAGGAATATTTCGAGATGGAAGCAAAAAATGTTAGAACAACTGCAAAGAAGCCCAATACAAGTTGTCAAACAAGAAAGAATATAAATACAAGCTAAAGTGAGTAATCCTGGCATGCCAAACAAACTTCCAACAATTCCACTCAACACACCTGCTCCATTATTACAATTCGGCACTAAAGTAGCTGATATTGCACCTACTACGCTCATCAAAGCATATATTACAAACATAAATATGCCTGCAATCCAACCCGTTTTCACAGAACAAGAAACAATATCAGAAGACTTGTGAATACCAATCTCTTTCACATTCATTGCTACAATAGCACCAAAGTTTAATGCTGCAATCGTATCCATCGTATTATACCCATCTAAAAAACCTTGCACCAATTGCGAACTTTCATAATTTCCTGATGGCTCTAAAAAGGAAGATGGTATGTGAAAAAAGCAGCCTATTGACACAATGATCATCAAGATGATCATAATTGGCCCAAGTACTTTACCAAGGGTATCCGTTAGCTTTTCTGGATGTACACACAAAAAATAGGAAATTCCAAAAAATGCTATAGAATACATGATACGCACTAACATTGAAGCATCTTTAAAAAAGGGAATTACTGCCATTTCAAAGGAAACAGCTGCATTTCTAGGAATAGTTAATCCAGGACCAATTGCCAAAAAAGCAATAATAGGAAATAATACTGCAAACTTTTTTCCAACCCTACTGGAAAGCTTTTCTAATGAACCGAATTTCACAATTGCTATGATGCCTAAAATTGGAAATACAACCGCACTCAATCCAAACCCAATCATAGAAATCCAAGTAGCTTCACCTGATTGATAACCCATCCATGGAGGAAAAATCAAATTTCCGGATCCAAAAAACATGGAAAATAATGCAATAGATAGAAAGAATAATTCTTTTTTTGAAATCTTTTTCATATTTTTTCCTTTCTTTCTGAAACGAAAAAACGTCTCAGAATAACACTGAGACGATGAAAAAGTCACACCGCGGTACCACTCAATTTATATAACAAAAGTTATATCCCTCCAGCTCCAACAAGCCTTTGATTTTTAACGCAATCATACGTACAGACTTACTCATTTTCACCCTGTCAGCTCCAAAGCTACTCCATCAATACGCATAGTATCCGTTTTCACCAAGCACGAACTCTCTATAACTTGTTTGTATTAACTACTCTCTTCTTCAATGCTTTTAATGCCACTATTGTAATAAAACAAATCCAATACCGTCAACATAGTTTTATACTTTTTTCAAATACATTGAAATTAATTTTCTGTTTTTTGAAAATTTTACAAAAAAAGCCCGATACATTCATCAGGCCACTTTTTATAATTCTTCAGCAAGATCAAAAATCAATTGTTCCGTTTTCTCCCAACCAAGGCATGGATCTGTAATAGATTTCCCATAAAC
>CALBJM010000107.1 GCA_937893225.1 uncultured Erysipelotrichaceae bacterium
CATAGACTCGATTGTTCCTGTATCGATCCATGAAAAACCTCTACCTAACACCTGTAAATCTAAATCACCTTCTTCAAGATAAATCTTATTCAAATCTGTGATTTCATATTCTCCACGTGCACTTGGCTCAAGTTCTTTCGCATATTTCACTACACGATTATCATAGAAATACAAACCTACGACCGCATAATTACTCTTTGGCTCTACTGGCTTTTCTTCTAATGAAATAACTTTTCCATTTTCATCAAACTCTGCAATACCAAATCTCTCTGGATCATTTACATACTTTCCAAATACAGTCGCACGATGATTTTCTTCCGCATTTCTAACAGCTTCTCTTAACATCGTTCCAAAATGATTTCCATAGAAAATGTTATCCCCTAATACTAAACAAGCTGTATCATCCCCAATAAACTCTTCACCTAGCACAAATGCCTGTGCAAGTCCATTTGGAACTTCTTGTACTTTATATTCAAAATGTACACCAAATTCTGAACCATCTCCAAGTAATTGCTTAAAGTTTGGCAAGTCATGTGGTGTAGAGATAATCAAAATATCTCGAATACCTGCTAACATCAAAGTACTAATTGGATAAAAAATCATTGGTTTATCGTACACTGGAAGTAATTGTTTACTTGTAACACGTGTCAATGGATACAAGCGTGTACCAGAACCACCTGCAAGAATAATACCTTTCATAATAAGGTCCTCCGTTTACTATTACACAAATATATTAAAAGATGACGTTACGTCATCTTCAAGTATTATTTATCAATATCACATCACTTCACATAATTCACGCAGAATCTTTGTTAAATTTTCCAATTGCTTTACGTGAACCATCTTCACTAACTGCATATATTTGTATTGTTTTGTTCTCTAATTCTTTCTTCACATCCTTAAACGTAGCAATATATGTATTATCATAATTTAATGTCATAATTATCTCTTCAACACTAGAACACTTCTCATTATCATACATTACTGCTACTAAATGTTTTACATTATCAAAATGCTTTGGATCATCTACGATTACTTCCACATCATTACTCAACAATGTTGTTTTCAAAGAAACACCACCAACAGAAGCCTCTTCATCATTGCGATTAAATGCTGTTTGTGCGATAACTTGTTGTCTTTCTTTATCCCACACGACTATATTAATACCTTCTTGTTGAGGAGAATAGTCTTGATAGTCATATCCTAATATGATTGAAGAAACTTGCTCACTATTAGATGAAGAAGAAATAACATATGGTGTCTCATCGGATAATTCTCCATCTTCTCTTAGATAATCCTCCGAGACTTTTGAATATGAAGCATTACCATCAATTATCGCAAAAGCGGCTTTTCCTTCACTCGATGCAACATTTCCAGCACCTAATTTACCCAGTGCAATCTTTTCTTTTTCACTAAAGTTTGTCGTACCAATACCTTGCGAGGATACCAATATGGAATATCGATTATTATCCAATGTATCTAATTCATTCAAATACGTAATGATATCAGATGAAGGGAGCAATTGAACAGTACCACTATATTCATATATTCTCTCCGTTACAGAATCCTTATTTTTATCCGTGCTATGTGCATCTACCGCAATATACACATCATCCATATTTCCATTCGGTACACTAATTTGTCCTTTAAATGTTCCATCTCCTACATAGTTCAAAATGTTGCTTGTCTGATTCCCATCACTATCTTCTACAAACAACTCAAGACTATTAAGCGTCCCATTGATACCATATACATTGTCACAAGTAATACTTAGTGTATTTTCATTCACTTCTTCTACACGTAAATCCAATCCAACACTAGAGCCTCTATTACGCATACCTGCTGAATTTGGATTAATATCTGCTAATTCATTCAAAAATTCTGAATTCTTTGAAAACTCTGTATTGATCTGCTGCATGCCATCTTTTTCCAACAATGTTTTTTCACCAGAAAAAACATTTGTACCTAATCCTAATCGATTTCCTTCAATAGACACACCCATCGCAGCTAAAGTCGTAGGAAATGTATCAAGCGTCGTATATTCTCTTTCACCTTGTGAATTGTTTTCCACTGGATCTGCATTAATATACGCTGTATACACTCTTCTAGAATAATCACTATCTACAGGATCACAAAAATCACTATCCATTGTTGGATGATCTCCTGTAATCACAATCGTTGTATTCTCATACCAATCTTGTTCTTGAATCCAAGAAACGAGTTCACTCACTTGTTTATCCGAACAAGAAATCACATTGCCATATTGATTCCCATTATGTAAGTCTTCACACAAATCGCATACATACCCATCTTCAAAATGTGTATCCGCTGTTAACATTGTATAGTTGAATGGCTGATCAGATTGTGCAAGTTGCGTTAGATCTTCCTTGGCATATTCAATCAATTTTTCATCTTCATATCCCCACCAGACATAATAATCTTCAGGCAATTGGCCAGTTTCTTTGCGATAGTTTATATCATGGATTTCATAATTTCCATGCTCTGTAAAATATAACTTTCTTCCACCAAAAGTAGCATCCGATCCACATGCAAAGACTTGCTTGTAACCTTCATCTGCTAGAATATCTCCTAAAACTGTTGCATTTCCAAAAAAAGTATCTTGTGTGTCCATAGAATTTCCATCTATAGATACTAATAAAGGTAAACCTGAAGTAGAGCCAAAAATACCTCCCATTGTCCATGTTGTACCATTTGTAGAATGTGCACCATTCAGCACTGTATCTGAATCAGAAAAATTCACGTTGTTTTCGGATAGTTGTGTTAATTGTGGAATGAAGTTCTCATCAAAACCACCACCATTTTCTTTATTTGAATATGTCATTTCCATAGATTCTAGATATAGCACAATAACATTTCTTTTATTTTTTGGGAAACTCAGATTCACATCTTTAGGATCTACGTAATTTTCTTCAATAAATGTACTACCTTCCCCTTTACTCGAAAAATACTTCATAGCATCTAATCTTCTATTTGTATCAAACAAAGAAACACAAATACAAACAACAGAACAAAAGCTCAAAGCAATTTTTCCCTTCTTACGAATTTCTTTAGAAGCATATGCAAAAAATACAACCATTCCAATAATAACAACTAAAGAAATCAATGTTGGAATACCTGCTTGGAAGAAATATTGCCAATACATATCAGAAGCTGTTCCTTCCGTTGGTGCAGTCAGCTGATATATCAACTCATCCATTTTCAAATTTGGCCAAGTATGAAACAGCCATTTCACACTAAAAAACACCAATGCAGCAACAACACCAAATACACCAACAAGAATAGAACTCCACAAACCATAATTCTTTTTCTTGGCTTTCTTTAAAGCTTTTTTTTCTTGTTTGTAATGTTTCTTTTCCTGTTTAATATCAGATTTTACAGATTTTAATTCTTCTTTCTTAGATACATATGCAACTTGTGCTTGATTTTTCGCAGATTCAACTGAAAGAATGAATGCATTCTTTTGTTGGATTTCTTCTTGATGTATCATTTTCTGATGTCGTAAAAAAGCACGTATCTTCGATGAATGCGTTTCTTGCGGAGTTTGAACATTTTCGTGAATGTCTTTCACGCATTCCGTTTTTATTTTCTTGTTCTTACGTAAAGCATATCTAGATTTTGAATGCTTATGTTTATCTCTTATTTTTTTATGCATGTATACCATATTAACATATCCTCAGTGCTTTCTTGCGATGAATATCCCTGCATCTTTTGTAATGTGAAATCCATTCTTTGTTTTTTCTTCAACAAATTCACGAAACTCCCGATAATAATCTAATAAAATATGATTCTGATTTCCATGACACGATATAATATACGCAATCAAAGGCTCCGCTTCTTTCACTTCTATAGAATCATTGTATTTCTTTAAAATAATGTTATGAAAATGATTATTTAATATTTCG
>CALBJM010000108.1 GCA_937893225.1 uncultured Erysipelotrichaceae bacterium
TTGTAAATCGTAAAGCTGAAAAATCTGGAAGACCATCAATGTGATGTACATATCTGCAAAGATATCGTTTCATTTCGAGAGCACTAGACCACTTCTGAAAAGCAAACATTGTCTGCCAATATAACCAGAAATTTGTATTCCAAAATTCCTCAGGTAGAACATCTGAAATTTTCTTTCCTTCCAATTCATCTTCTGATGTAATAAATAGTTTGCTTAGAGCCATTGCGCTCTTCTTATCCAAAGTGAATTTTCCATCAGTATGTGCACTTTCCCCACGATTTTGACTAGCACGGCATAGAGAATAATTTGGATCTTCCTTATTTAGCCAATAATATTCATCAAGGACTGAAACGCCTTCGGTTTCGATAGATGGAACATCTTTAAATACATCCCACATTACCTCAAAATGGTTATCCATTTCTCGACCACCGCGCATATAAAAACCTTTAGTAACATCTTTACGCCCATCGCAGCTACCACCAGCAAGTTCCAATTTTTCCATTAAATGAATACGTTCACCAGAAACTTGCCCATCCCTAACAAGATAAAACGCTGCAGATAAGCCTGCCAACCCAGTTCCAATTATATAAGCGGATTTTTTATCAGCATCCTTTGGCTTTTTTGGACGTGCAAACGCTTCGTAATTACCTGCTCCATAGTACATACAATTGTACCTCCTTCAACTTATAAATGCAGTATAGCATCCATGATTACAAATAGAATTTACACAATTCAATTTTTGTCAAAATATCAATCATAAAAAATTACAAGCTATGTACACAATAAAAATAATTGATATTACCAATTAATCAAAAAAAGGTAAAAAAAAGCAGATTCGAAACGAACCTGCAAAAAATTACTTAGCTAATTTTTTATAAAGTGTAACAAATCTTTCAGCTAAAATACCAAAACCTTCAGCACTCATCAATTGGTCTTCAGCATGAGTGAGCAACAAGTCCATAGAAACCTTATCTCCCTGAGCTGTCTGTGTCAAAAGCTTTGCATGAGCATCGTGTCCTTCTACATAAGCATCCTGACCTTCTTTGATCAATTTTTCTGCTTCTTCAAAGTTACCTTCAGCTGCTGCATCGATAGCAGCAATATAGTTAGAACGAGCTGTACCTACTGCAGCAATAATGTTAAAAGCAATTAATTCTGTACCTTCCATATGAATCTCCTTTAAATAAAATACACGAATATTTTAATATGAAAACGGTTTCTATGCAAGAACATTGAAACCGTTATTTAGAATATTAAATATTAACCATTTAGCTTCTTTTCGGCCATGTCAAGAACAGCCTTACCATCCATCAAACCATAAGATCTCATATCGATAGCTTCGACTGGTTTATCAGGAAACTGTGACTGTAATTTAGCTAATGCAAAACGAACCTGAGGTCCAATCAAAATAATATCAGCATCTGGACCATGTTTGTCAACTTCATTTAATGAATAAGCTGCGATGTTATAATCAGCGCCTCTCTTTGCTGCTTCCTCTTTCATCTTATTTACAAGTAAACTTGTAGACATGCCTGCGGAGCAAAATAATGTAATATTCTTTGCCATAATTATTTACCTTCTTTCTTGGAACATCTCCGTGTAAATATAATAATATATAAGCGCTTTCAATTCAATTAAAAAAAGAAAAAAATTATATATTTTTCTATATCGGTCATCAGATCAATTATAGATAAACTAGAGTTAATTCAGTAGAATGTATTTAGGATCGAGACATGTAAATAATCAATCTCAGAAAATTTACAAAAGATGGAATCGAAACAATAGAGACAATCGAAATACAAAAAAATATAAATGGAGATCAAAATT
>CALBJM010000109.1 GCA_937893225.1 uncultured Erysipelotrichaceae bacterium
TTGAATTTTCAATTAATATCACTAAGAATTTATTTGCCTTAACTTAATGACATTGGTTCGTATTCCCTTTTTTTCTCATCAATTATTTTTGAGAGGAAGTGTATTTATATATGACATAATTTTCTGTATTCCTGCATTCACCATTGTTTCAGTATCATTTATTGAAACAAGTGTTGGTGCTTGCATAACATCAAATTCTTGTACTAAGTGTGGATTATTTTCAGCATCCACAACAATATAAGGTATCTTTTTCTCGTCTAATAGTTTTTCTATCATTTTACAATTTGTACATGTTTTCGTCGTGAACAACAAATTGTTTGTTTCTGTATGTGGAATCTTCGTATTTTCCTTAGAAGAAATACTCTTTTGTGGATTACCAGTACCTTCAACATCATATGTCTTACGATCCATATATTCTTGGCTCTTTCCTGCATTCCAATTCTTTATCGGACGATAGTAGCCTGTGATTCTTGAATATACTTCCGTTTCTTCTCCACACTTTGGACATCTCCATACTTCCCCAGAAATATATCCATCATTCTTACAAATACTATAGGTTGGTGAAATCGTATAATATGGCAGCTTGTAATTCTCACTAATTTTTTTTACAAGTAATGCTGCACTTTTCCAATCAGATAAACGCTCTCCTAAAAAAGCATGGAATACCGTACCTGAAGTATAAAGCGTTTGTAATTCATCTTGAATATCTAATGCACTAAATATGTCATCTGTATAGCCAACAGGTAGATGTGAGCTATTTGTGTAATACGGCGTTCCTTCTTTGTTTGCAGTAATGATATCTGGATATTTTTCAACATCATGTTTTGCTAAACGATACGAAGTGCTTTCCGCAGGTGTTGCTTCTAAATTGTAGAGATCACCATATTCTTGTTGATAGTCTTTTAGTCTATCGCGCATATGCAACAAAACTTTTTTTGCAAAGTTTTGTGTTTCAACATGGGAAAGATCTTTTTGTATCCAACAAGCATTCAATCCAGCTTCATTCATACCAACTAGTCCAATTGTAGAAAAATGGTTTCTAAATGTTCCTAAGTATTTCTTAGTATATGGATATAAACCATTTTCAAGCAATTTTGTAATAACAGTTCTTTTTGTCTTTAAAGAACGCGCACTAATATCCATTAATGCATCCAATCTTTCAAGAAACTCTCCTTCATTTTTTGAAAGATACGCAATACGAGGCAAATTGATCGTCACTACGCCAATTGAACCAGTAGATTCACCACTCCCAAAATAGCCTCCACTCTTTTTCCTTAATTCTCTTAAGTCCAAACGCAATCTACAGCACATAGAACGCACATCACTTGGTTTCATATCAGAATTTACATAGTTAGAAAAATAAGGTGTACCAAATTTTGCGGTCATTTCAAATAATAATTTATTATTTTCTGTTTCTGACCAATCAAAATCTCGTGTTATAGAATATGTAGGAATAGGGTACTGAAAACCTCTGCCTTCATAATCTCCTTCAATCATAACTTCTATAAAAGCTTTATTGATCATATCCATCTCAGCTTTACAATCACCATATGTAAAATCGAGATTATTTCCACCAACCATAGCTGGTACATCTTTTAAATCCTCTGGAATTGTCCAATCTAGCGTCACATTTGTAAATGGCGCTTGTGTTCCCCATCTACTTGGTGTATTCACTCCATACACGAATGTTTGAATGCATTGTTTTACTTTTTTATAAGATAAATGATCTACTCTAACAAAAGGAGCAAGATATGTATCAAAGGAAGAAAATGCCTGTGCACCCGCCCATTCATTTTGCATGATACCAAGAAAATTCACCATTTGATCGCATAACGTATCAAGATGCTTCGCCGGACCTCTAGAAATTTTCCCAGGAACTCCACCTAACCCTTCTTGAATCAATTGTTTCAAAGACCAACCTGCACAATATCCACTTAACATACTTAAATCATGTATATGAATATCTCCATCTTTATGTGCTTTAGCTATTTCTTCATCATACACTTCTGATAACCAATAATTTGCGGTAATTGCGCCAGAATTTGATAAAATCAAACCACCTATAGAATAAGTAACTGTACTATTTTCTTTTACACGCCAATCTAATGACTCCAAATAACGATTCACTAATGACTTATAGTCTAATGTCGTTGCGGATATATTCCTCACATTCTCTCTCTGCTTACGATATAAAATATAGGCTTTAGAAACATCCGTATAGCCAGCTTCACTGAGTACTCTTTCAACACTATCTTGAATATCTTCCACGTCTACTAATTCATGGTCGATCTTATCTTGAAAATCACTTGTCGTACGTAAAGCAAGCAAATCAATAACATCCTCCGAATAATTCTTCTTACATCCAATAAATGCCTTTTTTATCGCATTTTTTATTTTCTCCAGATCAAATGTAACTACATTACCATCTCTTTTTCTAACACGATACATAGGTTACCTCTCTTTGACTCCACGTAATTCTGCACAAGGAATCACTTTCTTTACGTTCTCTAGTATTTCATGCATTTCATTCACATCATACGCATGAAAACCACTTTGAATACAGTTACCAGAATCCTTAAACTGTTGCAGAAACCAAGCCTCACAACTACCAATCCACTTTGCGATTTCAACAACATCATCCTTTGTATGCAATTCTTTGACAACCGTTGTTCGAAATTCATATTTCACACCACAATTTTTGATATATGCCATACACTTTTCGATATCTGCTATAGAAAACGCATCTACTTCACTACCAACTGTCATTGCATACTTTTCTTTAGTATTTTTTACATCCATCGCAATATAATCCACCAAGTGCATATCAACGATTTCTTGCAAACGATCCAAAAAATGACCTGTTACATCCAACTTAATTCGATATCCCAATTGCTTTACTTCTTGCAAAAATGGAATCAAATCTTTCTGCATCAATGGTTCACCACCACTGATACAAACCCCATCCAAAATATTCTTTCTCTTTTCTAAAAATGCTAAAACACTTTCCACATCCATAGCTTCATAATCTTCTGGAATATATACAAGATCTTTATTATGACAAAACGGACACTTAAACGTACAACCACTCGTAAATATCGATGCCGCAACTTTACCTGGATAATCTAATAAAGTTGTTTTTAATAATCCACCAATTTTCAATTGTCCGAATGCCTCTGTTTTTTCAAGATTTTGTCGAGAATTCACTGTTACTCCAGACAATATTTCGGAGAATGTATCGAAATCCACATTTTTCGCCAATGAATTTCGACACATATTGCGGTACTTATAAATTTCATTCATCACTTTGACTGCTTCGTTTGTGGTATATAACCTCTTGATTCTTCTATCCCGTGTATCTTGTTTAACTTGCACATACCCTTGATCGATTAACCGATTGATTGACTTCGTTGTAGTCCCTTTATCAACTTCACTTACTAGTGTCACATCTTGCATCGTACAACCTTCATTTTCGTTGATATAAATCAAAAATATGATCTGTCCTGAACCAATTTCATATTTCGACAACACATGATCAAAATACTTCATTACATTTCTATACAACACTGAAATATTCACAAGAAAGTTTTCATTCATTTCCATGTGACACCTCCACTGCATACATTCTAACACACTAGAAATATCACCAAAACAATACCAGAAAACGTCATCTTTCCTTTCCAACAATATCTTAACAACCTTCTCTTTTTTCACTGTACATTTTCTGGTACACTAAACAATTTTCAATAAAAAAACACGATTTCATTCTTTTTCAATACATTACAAATTTAAAAATTTGTATATTTTTCTAAATAAATTTTAGTAAAATGTCTTGATTTCTTCTTCCAAATCATGTAAAACTTTACCACAACGAAAGGAGGCGTAGAAAATGAGTCATCGTGTTGAATATCTTACGATCGGTGGCGGCACAGTTATTGAATATACAGACGATAAAGGATATGCACGCTTAGCTAACGAAGCGAATATGGGTTATATCGTAATCAAAAATTATAGCCGTTATTAAGAATAGCAATGGAAACATTGTTTATCTACATACGATCAAACAAACCGAATCAATCGGTATTATACACAAATGCATCGTCTTTCGATGCATTTTTATTTGCATTTATCGCAAAAAAACATAGAATTAATTCTGGAGAAAACCATGAAAAAATACACAGAAAATTATCAACCAAGAAATGAACAACAACTACAAAACTTACTCAATCAAAGAAAAGCACCACTTTCTCAAGACGGTTTAAACAACGTTCTCAAAGACTTAACACTTTATATGACAAAAGATATCTTCTATTTTGGTGTACTATATCCTAAAAAGGGAAAACTACAAGAAGACGATATTTCTTGTACAGAAGTTGAGAAAGCTGACATGATGGAAGGTACAGATGGTGAACGCTATTATCCAGTATTCACTTCGATTGAAAAATTAAACAATTGGAAAGCAAAAATGCAAAAAGGAGAAGCAATCTATGTTTTTGATAAAAATGATCTTCTCACATTCTTAAACTTAAATCAAAAACTTGCGGCAATTGTCGTTAACCCACAAGAAGACGATTTGCTCTTACACCGCATGCTCTTACAAAATATGATCCAAGTTGCTTCAGAAACAAATTGAATCGAGTAGGAGGAAATAAATAATATTTTATTTATTTCCGACCTCTCACACCAC
>CALBJM010000110.1 GCA_937893225.1 uncultured Erysipelotrichaceae bacterium
ATATGCCCCAATTGAAAGTGGTTTTCTCATGACATCTCTACTTGCTACGATACTTGTCAGCAATGGTACAGATTCATCCACAGCGATTTCTTCTAGTGCTGTATTCTTAGCATGCGGCATGGCAATTGCTTATGTGTTGAATTTGGTGAACACAGCATTTGTTCCTTCAGCACGCAAAGGAGCAGAAAAATGTAGTGATAAAAAGATATTCTTATCAATGGCTGTACCATTTGTTTTAGATCTTGTTGTGTATGGTGCAGTAGCATTTGCTGCTTTACAGAATGTAACTACATTCCAAACACTATTTACAACATGTGTAAGTAGTTATCCATGGGTGATGACAGGTTTGTCCTGCATTTCTATACTCTTGCCTTGTATCTCTTTTGCAATCCTTTGCAGAAATATTGGGGTAAAAGATGTTCCAGGTGCAATTGCTGCTGGGGTAGCTGTCGGTGCTTTATTAAGCTTGATAAGTGCAACAGGTGTAGCAAGTGGAAGTATTGCTGGCCTATTAGCAGCATCTTTAGCATTTTATGATTTTCATGCAGCAAAGAAGCAAACTAACAAAGAAGTAAAAGAAGTTGAAAATAAAGCTGCAAATACGATTAAAGGAGGTGCAGAAAAATGGTGGTAGGAACAGGAAAATATGAAAACCAAAATGAAGCATATCCTTTAGACAAAAAAACACTGCATAAAGTTGCATTACGTTCCTTGCTTGTACAATGTGGAAATAATGCTGAAACAGCAGATGCAAATGGATGGTGTTGGGCAATTTCTCCTGCACTCAAAAAGATTCATGAAAATGAAGCAGATCTTGCTCTTAGCATGGGACACAATCTCGAATATGTAAAAACAGGTGGCTTCTTTGCTCCATTAGCAATGGGAATCGTATTATCTTTGGAAGCACAGAAAGCAGATCTTGAGGTAATCCGTTCTACAAGAACAACAGTAAATATGATTTGCAATAGTTTGTCACAT
This sequence comes from uncultured Erysipelotrichaceae bacterium, assembly GCA_937893225.1. GTDB lineage: Bacteria > Bacillota_I > Bacilli_A > Erysipelotrichales > Erysipelotrichaceae > Bulleidia. Next base: position 979 of record CALBJM010000110.1, read on the forward strand.
GCAGTGATGGAATTATTCGTTCTTTCTACATTGGCTATTTGTTGTTTGAGTGCTGTCAATAATGGCAGTATTGCTGCAGTAGGTGTATTTGCATGCATTGCTATGTGTGTCTCGATTGCATCACGCTTTGTTTTGATTCGTGTAGGATATAATCAAGGTACAAAAATGATGGAAAAAATGATTCGTCAAAAAGATGAATTAAATCATGCATGTAAAGTTGGCGGTATATTTGCTATCGGTGCACTTATTGTCCTTTCTACAAAGTATGCATCTTTGTCAAATCTTATGATGAATTTCACAACAACTTCTTCTAGCATGAATTACTTGTCCTATGCGGTAAATGTGATTCCAGGTCTTTTTGGTGTAGCAACGACAGCACTTCTTTATCATTTGCTAGTTAAGAAAAATTGGTCAATTTTCAAGTGTGTAGGATTAGTTATTTTCATTGGGATTTTTGTCATGTTGTTGAGTTTCTTTGTAATGCAGGGCTTAGCAGGCATATAAAATAGCAGGGTTTATTTAGCGTTATGCAAAAATGTGTAACGCTTTTTTTATACCCGAATTGTCAAGTCAATTGCAACACAGTTGAATAGTAAACTTCATATGGTGT
>CALBJM010000111.1 GCA_937893225.1 uncultured Erysipelotrichaceae bacterium
ACCACCCTCATCTTTAGAATGTGTCCAAGAGAACATTCTATATTCCCCATTCACTTCAATTCCGTACCATCTGCCATGTCCATCATCTACACCTTCTTTTGGTGCACATGGATTACCTTCAGCATCCTTTGCGCCATACAGAATTTCTACTACTTTACCACCAAATGTCTTGTGTGGCTTAAGCTTCGTTTTTGCAAATGCGTCGTTAAATTCAGGTTTGTTCATATTTTTTTCTTTCCTCGTGTCCTTCAATAATACTCAATATTTTACAACAACATTCATATTTGGAAAATGGAAATTCTCGAAAGATTGATTGATTTTCTAATTTTTTATAATGATACCGTTTTCATTTTATAATTTTAAAAAAGAGTATTCTCTCGAATACCCTAATCTGTTCTTAATGCTTTAACAGGATCACTCTTAGCTGCTTTCTTACTAGGAATAATTCCACCTATCAAAGTTAAGATAATACTCAGTACGATCAATATTACTCCAGCATTCATCGGTAAAGCAGCATTTACCTCTGTACTGCCTGTTAATGCATGAATCAAACTATTTCCAGGTATCAACAAAAGCAATGTTATACTAACGCCAAACAATCCAGCTAATGCACCAGTAATAAAAGTTTCTGCATTGAAGACATTGGATATATTTCTTTTAGAAGCGCCAATTGCACGTAATATACCAATTTCTTTTTGCCTTTCTAGAACAGAGATGTATGTAATGACACCTATCATGATAGAAGAAACAATCAAAGAAATCGCTACAAATGCAATCAATACATACGAAATGACATTCACAATATCTGTCACAGATGACATCAATGTTCCAACAACATCCGTATATGTAATCACCTTTGCTTCATCTTCTTTTTTCATCTGTGTATTGTAATCATTTAACACATCTTTAATTGCACTTTTAGAATCAAAGTCTTTCGGATAGATTACAATTTCATTCGGATCACGCAAATCCGCATAACCAAGTGCAGAGAGATTTCCTTCATACGTAGCTGAAGAAGAATTCATCATAGATGCCATAATATTTTGTAAATCATCTGCATCCATATTCATTTGGAATGCATTCGAAAAAGCATTTGTATCAATTGACAATGCACGTGGAATTTGTTGCACCATTGCTAACATAGCACGATTGACAGATGTACTCAGCGCATTGATGATGGAAGAACTTTGTGCATTCATTACATCAGTAAAGTTATCACGTAATTGGTTGACATCAATAAACACGTCCACTACTTTAGCTAAAGCATCTTGTCCTTCAGTTGTATTCAAATACGCAGAAAATGAATCAGATATAGAATCCACATCCAACGATCCACCACTAGCAACATATCCACCAATCAGATTTTTTGCGATACTATTCAGATCATCATCTGTAATCACAAAATTCACACTGCGATATGCATTTTCTATCGTTTGCTCAACAGCTCGTTTGCCTTCATCTGTATTTAAATAGGCACTTAGATCTTCACTATGTTGTTGATAAAAATTAGACAATGCATCTTTGATTGCCTCGCTGACAAGTTTTGTATTTGTATCATTCTTTACAATTGTTGAAAACGATTGTACAAGTACTTGTTTTGCTTGACCAGATTCTAAATACTTTTCAAAAGAATCAATAGGATTTTCAATTTTATTGTCCTCCACATATTGCATGTACGATTCTAAGAGCGTTTGTAACGCCTTTTGAGCATCTTCTTGAGAAACTTGTTTCATAGCAGAAGACACCATATCCTTCAAAGTATCATCTGATATCGACACACTATTTTGCAATACAGAAGCATCTAAATAATCAGAAAAATTCACATTGATCTTAGATGTATCCATTTTGAATGCATTTTGCAATGCTTTTTCATCAACGGTAAACAAAGAATTTGTATCAAAAGTACTTTCTTCTTCTCCAAAACGTTTTCCTGTAAATATGTTTTTATCTTTTTGTGAAATTTGTGCTTTTACAATTTCTGAATTTTTTGCTTCATTGATCACATGGTCTATTAATGTAGAAGAATAATAGATACCTTGTGACAACATAGAAACACTGACATCATCTTTTGGTTGAACAACTCCAACGATTTTTAAGTCTTCTCCATTTTGAATAAGATCTTTCATATATGCAGTATCATTTTCTTTCGAAGAGTAGACTTGCAAAGAATCATCATACACATATGTATCAAAAGCATTTACTAACTTTAAAGTCACACCAACAAAATCTTTATATGCATAATTTTTACTAGTCGATGAAATATCTGCACTCTCGGCATTTTGAAAACTCTCTACGATTTTTTCTAATTCACTATAGTCTTTTAAACCAAGACTGTATAAAACCATATCAGAAACATTTCCATCAGCAGAAAGCACTACAACTGCTTCATTGTATGCTTGCGGCCATCTTCCTTCTTTCACATCGTAGCTATCTTCATATAAATCTTTATTTTTTGGCAATGCAAAAAAGTCATTCATAGAAAATGAAGAAGCATACGCAGAAGAAGTAGGTGCAACACCAGAATTTGCCAATAAAGTATTTGGATTCACTTTTTTTATACCATTATCCGTATTAGGTAAGTAAATTTGTGGATCAATGTTATATTGATATTCAATAGAACGCGAATAATCTCCAATTTTTGTTTTACCAGAATCGATATATTTTTTTAAGGAGGCAAGATCATTTGTAGCAATACCACCAAACATGTCTCCAACGATATCAACTTCTTTTACTTCTCCATCATTTGTCGTATCTTGTGCCTTATCTTGCATATTTGACATCATGCTCGTCATAGAAAAAGCAGATTTTGTTATTTCTAAAGGATATTCACTTAATGTTTCTTGTTCGGTATTTTGAATATACGCATTCACGCCGTTAGATAAAGAAAGAATCAAAGCTATACCTATGATACCAATCGATCCTGCAAATGCTACAAGAATCGTTCTTGCTTTTTTTGTCATCAAGTTATTTAAAGACAACGACAAAGCTGTCAAAAATGACATCGATGACTTTCCCATGTTTTTATGCACAGGTACTACTTCACTTTTTTCTGGTACATACGGATTAGTATCTGATAATATATGTCCATCTTTGACTGTTACGATACGATTTGCATACTGATGTGCCAATTCAGGATTATGGGTAACCATGACCACTAATCGATCTTTTGCCACTTCTTTCAACAAATCCATAACTTGCACAGAAGTTTCGCTATCCAATGCACCTGTTGGTTCATCTGCCAAAAGAATATCTGGATCATTTACAAGAGCACGCGCCAAAGCAACTCTTTGCATTTGTCCACCTGACATCTGATTTGGCTTTTTATGAATTTGTTCTTTTAATCCCACTTTTTCAAGAGCTTCTATTGCTCTCTTCTTTCTTTCATTTCCAGAAATACCAGAAATC
>CALBJM010000112.1 GCA_937893225.1 uncultured Erysipelotrichaceae bacterium
AGCTGGACTCATTGGTTCTTATCATATCATTTATAATGATTGGCTAAGAGAAAGAATTGAAAAAGAATCTTCTCTTTCTCACTACAATTCTATGAATGTTTTATCAATGTACGCTTTAATAGGTGCTTACAAAGATGCTGGATATGAATGGGCAGATGAATTATGTGAAACAATAACAGGTAATGTCAATTATGCATATAACTACATCACAGAACATTTCAAAGGTGTTACACTTGCTAAACCAGAAGGCACATATATGTTATTCTTGGATTGTGAACAATTCTGTAAAGAACATAACACAGATATGGATACATTGATTCAAGCAGGCTGGGAAGTCGGTGTATATTGGCAAGATGGTAGACCATTCCATGGACCATATTCTATTCGTATGAATTTAGCGCTTCCTCTTTCTAGAGTAAAAGAAGCATTTGATAGATTGGATAAAAACGTTTTCAATAAATAAAAAGTGACGAGTGCGGACTATTTAGATCCACACTCTTTTTTTGCAAAATAATCTTCCAATTTATCATTTAATTTTGTATAAATACGCTCTTGAAACCATGGTTCACTGCTCTTTTGAACTGCTTCATTTTTTGTAAACCAAGCAACTGCACTATTTTCATCTGCTTTTACAAATACTGGATCGTGAATATCTGCTTCAAACAAATATGTGAGATTCAAATGCAAATGTGAAGGAACATACACCCCTCTTTTTTCATGACCATCAACAGTCAATATTTCCAAAGAAAATATATCTGGATATAATAGCTGTAAATGTTGCACCCCACTTTCTTCTCTCACTTCTTTTTCCGCAACGCGTATAAAGTCTTCATCTCCATCATTATGACCACCCAACCAACTCCATGAGTGATAGATATTATGATATGCCATTAAAACCTTCGTATGCGATTGATCAACGACCCATGCAGAAGATGTAAAATGTGCCATTCCATTGGTGCGTGTAAATAAGTCTAATCCTGTGTCGATCCAACGCAGCATTTGTTGCTTATCATTTTCTTCTTGTTCGTTATATGGAATATAATTTTGAATCAATTCTCTTATCTTCATACGTATATCATATATCATTTTTTATGCTATGCATGATAAAATGGAAGCAGTTACAGGAGGAGATAAATCATGGGATTCCGTAAAGATTTTTTATGGGGCGGTGCAGTAGCTGCCCACCAGCTTGAAGGAGGCTGGGATCAAGGAGGAAAAGGACCATCTATCGCAGATGTTATGACTGCAGGTGGAAATGGTATTCCTCGTCGTATTACTGATGGTGTGTTACCAGGAGAAAATTATCCAAACCACGAAGCAATTGATTTTTATCATCATTATAAAGAAGACATTGCATTATTTGCCGAAATGGGATTTAAGGCATTTAGAACTTCTATCGCTTGGTCAAGAATTTATCCAAATGGAGATGATGCTGTTCCAAACGAAGAAGGCTTAAAATTCTATGATGATATGTTTGACACAATGCACAAATATGGTATTGAACCTGTTATCACATTGCAGCACTTTGAAATGCCTTATCATTTAGCAAAACAATATAATGGTTTTATGGATAAGAGATGCATTGATTTCTTTGTTACATTTGCAAAAACGTGCTTTGAAAGATATAAGGGAAAAGTAAAATACTGGATGACTTTCAATGAAATCAATAACCAAGCTGCATGTGAAACAGCACATCACATGTTGCAAGAAGGTGCTGTATTAACAACTGATGATAATCCTGATAATCAATTCATGATGTATCAATCAGGTATAAATGAACTCATTGCTTCAGCAAAAGCTGTACAGATTGGTCATGCAATCGATGCTAATAACATGATTGGTTGTATGATTGGTTTTGTACCAGTATATCCAGCAACTTGCAATCCAAAAGACATGATGGAATATACTGCAGCTAACCACAGAAAATATTGGTTTGCTGATGTACAGTGCACAGGTATTATTCCAGGATATTTGGAAAAATATTGGGAAAGAAAAGGCTACAAGATCGACTTAACTGATGAAGAAAGAGAAGAAATTAGAAAAGGCAAAGTTGACTATGCTGGCTTCTCTTACTATATGTCAATGACAACTGCTTGGCGCGAAGGAAATGATGAATACGATTTCAACGAACAAGCAAATGAAGCAAGACATGTTGTGAGTGATGTTGTCAAGAATCCTTATCTCAAGTGCTCTGATTGGGGTTGGCCAATTGATCCACTTGGATTACGTTATTCTTTGAACTGGTTTACAGATCGTTATCATTTGCCAATGATGATCGTAGAAAACGGTCTTGGTGCATATGATAAGAAAGAAGCAGATGGCAGTGTTAATGATGATTACCGTATTGCATATTTGAGAAATCACATTGAAGCAATGCGCGAAGCTGTCAACGAAGATGGTGTTGATTTACTAGGTTATCAAATGTGGGCACCAATTGATATCGTTTCTGCATCTACTGGTGAAATGGATAAGCGTTATGGTTTCATTTACGTAAATAAAAACAATGCTGGTGAAGGTGATCTTTCTAGAAGTAAGAAGAAATCCTTTGATTGGTATAAACACGTTATTGAAACAAACGGCGAAGAATTATAAGACTAAGACACCCTTTTGGGTGTCTTTTTGTTACGAGATATAGAAATCGCGTTATAATAATCCACATGGAAAATAAAGAACAAATTGATGAACAATATGTCAAAATGACACAAACCCCTGTATCAAAACTTATACTCACACTGGGTTTACCTACTGTTGTATCGATGCTTGTAACAAATATTTACAATATGGCTGATACATACTTTGTAGGTAGTCTAGGTACTTCTGCTTCGGGTGCTACGGGCATCGTATTTGGACTCATGGCAATATTACAAGCTTTTGGATTTATGTTTGGCCATGGTGCTGGAGCAAATATAGCTAGAAAACTAGGCAATCATGATGTAAAATCCGCAAAAATATATGCTTCTACTTCCTTTTGGTCTTCTATTTTAGTAGGCGTTATAATCATGATCATCGGCATCGGTTTTATGGATCCATTCATGCGCTTATTGGGAAGTACAGAAACAATTCTGCCATATGCTAGAACATATGCATTCTTTATATTGATTGCTGGACCTGCAATGACATCAGGATGTGTCATGAATAATATATTGCGCTATGAAGGTAAAGCATTCTTTGCGATGATTGGATTAACACTTGGTGGTATCCTAAATATATTTGGTGATTATGTATTTGTAAATATTTATCATATGGGTATTGCGGGAGCTGGTCTTTCCACGGCAATTTCACAATATATTTCCATGATCGTTCTATTGATTCCATATCTCAGAAAGCAAACACAATCGGCATTTTATGTAAAAGACTTCGCAAAAGACGTTGTTGTATATAAAGATATTATTTCTACAGGAATGCCATCTTTATTTAGACAGGGTCTAAATTCTGTTTCTACTATGGTATTAAATGGTACTGCTGGTCTATATGGAGATGCAGCAGTTGCAGCAATTTCCATTGTTTCTAGAATCGTCAATTTCTTATTTTGCATTGCTATCGGTATTGGTCAAGGTTTTCAACCAGTTTCGGCATTTAACTATGGTGCAAAATATTATAGTCGTGTAAAAGCAGGATTTATGTTTGCATTAGAATTAGGCACAGCATTAATGGTTTGTTTATCCATCATTTCTTTTATCAATGCCAGTGCATTTGTAGCAATATTCAGAGATGATGCAGAAGTTATTAAAATTGGTACAGTTGCTTTGCGTTGGTATTCCATTTCTCTTGTTTTAATGCCAATTACAATGTATGGAAACATGTTATTTCAATCCATTGGTAAATCTACTATAGCAACTTTCTTAGCTGCTTTAAGAAGTGGGCTATCACTTATTCCTTGTATCATTCTTATGAATATGATTTTTGGATTAAGCGGCTTAGAGAAAGCACAATCTATTGCTGAAATCATTTCAGCAATCATATCTGTACCATTTATTATTCATCATTTCAAAACACAACCACAAGACGGAAAAGATGCATATTGATAAGCTCAATATGCATCTTTTTAACGATAATAAATCTTTGAATTTTCTGGAACAGAATGTAATAACCACGTGTTCCCTCCAATAATACTATGATCCCCGATGACTGTATCTCCACCTAAAATTGTCGCATTTGCATAGATAACAACATGATTTCCTATATCAGGATGTCGCTTTCCACCCTTTAAAGGATTTCCATTTTCATCTAGATCAAAACTTTTCGCACCAATCGTTACTCCTTGATATAATTTCACATGATGTCCAATCGTTGCCGTTTCACCAATGACGATTCCTGTACCATGATCAATACAGAAATATTCACCAATATTTGCTCCAGGATTGATATCGATTCCTGTTTTTTCATGAGCAAATTCTGTCATGATTCTAGGAATATATGGAACAGACAAACGATACAATGCATGGGCGATACGATATATGCTTATAGCATAAAATCCTGGATAGCATAACAATACTTCTGCTTTTGTCTTCGCTGCTGGATCACCATCATAGATTGCTTCAATATCTGTTAATAATTCTTTTTTGATCTCTACCAATTGAAGCAAAAAAGCATCTGTGATTTGTTCTGCTTGATGTATATTTTGTTTAGAAAATGCAAGTGCTGCACGTATTTCATAGCACAATGCTTGTTGCAATTCAAAGCATGCTTCTTCCTTGCTCAAATCAGAATACTGATAATATGCAGGAAATAAAACAACCTGTGTCAATTTAATAATTGTAATGATCCTGCGTCTTTCAGGCAAACACTCTTTCGTTTCTCCAAATGTATCCAATTCTTCCAAACTTTGCAGCAAATGCTGTGTATCTATCATTTTCTATTCCTCAAATAAAACTGTAGACAAATATCTATCTCCACTATCTGGAAGAAGAACGACAATTGTCTTACCTTCGTTTTCCTTTCTCTTTGCAATCTGGATTGCTGCGTATAACGCCGCTCCAGAACTAATGCCTGTTAAGATACCTTCTGCATGCCCAATCGTTCTACCTGTAGTAAATGCATCTTCATTCGTTACACGGATGATTTCATCATATACATTTGTATCCAATACTTTCGGAACAAATCCAGCACCAATACCTTGTATTTGATGTGCTCCTGGCTTTTCTCCAGAAAGAACCGCAGAAGAATCTGGCTCAACCGCAATTACTTTCACTGCAGGATTCTTTTCTTTTAGGTATTTCCCAACACCTGTAATTGTTCCACCAGTACCAACACCTGCAACAAAGTAATCTACCTTGCCATCTGTATCACGTTCAATTTCAGGACCCGTCGTATCATAATGTGCTTTCCAGTTAGCAGGATTATCAAACTGCCCAGCAATCCAAGCATTTTCAATTGTTTGTGCAATTTCATTTGCTTTTTCAATTGCACCCTTCATACCTTTAGAACCATCAGAAAGAACAAGTTCTGCACCATATGCTTTCATTAACTTTCTTCTTTCTATACTCATTGTTTCAGGCATAACAATGATGACACGATACCCTTTGCTAGTCCCAACTGCGGCTAGACCAATCCCAGTATTTCCAGATGTAGGCTCAATGATAACAGAGCCCTCTTTCAAGATACCTTTCTTTTCTGCATCTTCGATCATACTCTTTGCTATACGATCTTTGGCTGAACCTGTAGCATTAAAATACTCTAGCTTTGCGATAACTCTTGCTTTCAAATCATATTTCTTTTCAATATGTGTAAGTTCAATCAATGGTGTGTTTCCAATCAATTCTGTAACGGATGTTTTAATGTTTGTCATAATATAATCTCCTCTATCTCTGTTACAAGTACCAACAAACAATGAACTGCACCCGATATATACCACAAAATAAAAACCGGGAACAATTCAACTCCCGGTCTATTCAATCTACAAATAACGTTGCCTAAAACAACTCTGCATGAGAAATCCGAGAGCTAATTTTACAGCAACAACAACACACAACACGATTTCCAATCATATTTCTGCTCCCCTTTCTCGTTAGTACTTTTAACTGCTATTAAGATAGTCTTATTAAAATAAATTGTCAACCCATTTGCTTTTAATTATTTCCATTGTAAAATATACATTGTTATGTGCTCGTAGCTCAACTGGATAGAGTGTTGGCCTCCGAAGCCGAAGGTTGCGGATTCGAACTCCGTCGAGCACACCATTCAAGCCTAGAAATAGGCTTTTTTAATTTAGCATTTGCAACTTTTCTTCACACAATGATATCTGGATATGCTTAGACATACATGCTACTTCTCCATCTGTATGTACCCACATAGGTTTTTCGCAAGTAATATCAAATACTTTCCCGCGTGCTTCCTTTACACCATGGAATTTTAAATGTGCACCATTATATGCATATGGAAATATACGAAAAAAATCAAATTGAGACAATTGATTACCAATACAGAAATCCAATAAGCCATCATTTTCTCTCGCATGTGGGCAAAACTTAAAACCACCGCCTTCATATGGCGTATTCATTCCAACACTAAATAACAATTGTTGGCCATCCATTTCTTTACCATCAATTGTAATCTTTGTATTCACGCGTTTTGTAGAAGCAATGATCTTCATTGCGGTAAAAATATAGACAAGTTTACCAAGATGAACCTTATTCAATACTTTCTTCACTTTTGAAATTTGTGCTTGTTGACAAATATGTGCATCAAAGCCAATACCCGCTGAAATATTAAAACGATGATGAACAAAACCATCTTTTGACACAACTTCATCTTTCAAAATATTTTCACGAGAATAATACACGACTTCTCCTACATCTACTATGCGGTACACCTTTCCTTCTATGATACGTTTCACACAAGAAGAAATGTCTTTTTTTATGCCTAGTCCTAATGCAAAATCATTTCCAGAGCCACTTGGTATCAAGCCAATTCGCGTATTTTGAAAATTTTGGATTCCATTCACCGCAAGATTCATGGACCCATCTCCACCAATGAGAACAATATTTCGTGTGTCATCTGTAATTGTTAAGTCTCTAACAATATCAGAAACATCATAGTTTAATGTAGAATAATAGACTGTATAGTGCACATTATATTTGTCAAATAGTGGTTGTATTTTTGTTTCCCATTCTCTTTTTGTTCTGCCGGATGCACCTGCAGGGTTAATGATAATATCAAATGTTTTCATCTTCATCTACAAATGACAAATCAATTCTTTGTCCATCTTTTGAAACGATTGCTTCTGGAAAAATCTTTTGTACTTCTTCAATATACAATTCGGGCTCATGCATGCTTGGGGAATAGTGGGTAAACCAAAGTCTTTTAACACGTGCTCTACGCGCAATATCTGCACTTTCTTGCATTGTCATATGTTTATTTAACTTTGCTTTTTCTATTTTTTCAGGATCACCATACATCCCTTCCGCTATTAGTAAATCTGCTTCGATAGAGTGCTTCATAATAGCTTCCACTGGACGTGTATCCGTAGAATATACAAAATGAATTCCTTTTCTTTCCTTCCCCAATACCATATCTGGTGTATATACAATACCATCTTGTTCAACTATCATGCCCTTTTGTAAACGTCCCCATAATTTCATAGGCACATGATTTGCTTCAGCTTTCTCTCTTTCAAATTTTGGATGACGTCGATATTGAAAGTCATAGCTATAACAAGGCACAGAATGTCTAACAAAAAAAGCATTGATTTCCAAGCCATCAATTTCAATTTTATTTTCCCGTTCACCAAATTCAATCACATGCACATCAAATGGAACATATCTTGCTACAACCATAATACCTTGCATAACTTCCATTGTACCTTTAGGACCATAGATCGTTACACGTTCACTGCGTTCTGCTTTTGCCATGGTTAATAAAAGTCCCGCAAGTCCAGCAGTATGATCTGTATGAATATGTGTTAAAAGAATTGTATCGATGTGTCGAGGAGAAAGTGTCTGTTCATTTAATGCAATTTGTGTTCCTTCTCCACAATCCACCAATAATTCATGTCCTTGCCAACGAACCAAAAGACTCGTCAACCATCGATTCGGTAATGGTACAGTTCCTCCTGTACCTAATAAACAAATATCAATCATAATCGAAACTATTCTAACACACATAAAAAGACTGTAAAACACAGTCTTTCTACATATTTAACAATACTTCAGATAATTTTGGCATTAATTGTTGCTTTCTAGAAATTATTTTAGAATCAAATCCAGAATGCTCATCAAATGTTGTCTCAATAACGCCAGCCACAACATGTGCCAATGGACCATAATAATAGAACATCGACCCATTTCCCATAACATCTGTAAATAACATGACTAGGATATCCAATTTATTATCTCTTTGTTCACGTTCCATATTATCAAGAAACTGTGGAAGGATCTTCTGAACTTCATCCAATCTACTATAGTTAGTTTGTCCTATCGCAAAGTGATACTTACCAATTTCATAGTTTTTAAGATCTCGATTGAGTATTTCATGTGGTGTTGCATCATTCAAAGATACAGATGCACCTAGCATTTCTCTTGCATAAGCTTCAATATCTTCTACACCTGCTCTTTTTGCTAGCCATTCTACAGCATCTTTGTCTTCTTGCTTTGTTGTAGTAGATTTAAAGTTTAGTGTATCTGATAAAATTGCAGACATCAATAAACCACACATTGCTTTGCTAGGTTCTATGCCTTTTTCTGCATAGAGCTTATGAATGATCGTACATGTACTGCCACAACGATGATTGCGATATTCAATAGGCATTTGCGTTTGAATATTACCAATGTGATGATGATCAACGATAGCCACGATTTCCGCCATATCAATATTCTGGAACGTTTGATTAACAGCACTATGGTCAACCAAAGCAACTTTTAACTTTGGATAATTCCTTGTATGGTATCTTGAAATTGCACCAACGACCTTACCTTCATCATTTAAAACTGGATACGAACGCACTCTAGAATTGTGCATCTTCATTGCTACATCTTCTACATATTCGTTTTCATTAAAAGTAATTATGTCTTTTGTCATGATTTCTTCAACACTATAACTCTCTGTGATAACACGTGCAGTATTCATCGTATCATTGATCGTTTCAATAATTGCACAATGCATTTCTTTGGCCAAAGTAATCACTTCTTCATCTGCTTTTGCACCACACGTTATGACTAAACACTTACACCCACGCTCTATCACACGTTTTTGTTTATCTGATCCACTAGAAAGAATAGAAATGCCGCCTTTTAATGCATACACTTCCATTTCATGTTCTTCAAGTGTAATAACATGGACAACACCATTCGTATGAAAATGTTGCGGAGAATAAATGATTTCTCCACCTACCGTTCTAGCAATATTTTCTAATGTTGCGGTAGACATCAAAGAAACAAGATCTGCATCTGGATGAATTCTAACACGTGATAAATCACTGGTCGTACATATGCCACACAATTTTCCGTCATCATCATATACTTCTAATGAGCGATTTTGTGTTTTTAGCATCACATGCCATGCATGGTGCACTGTTTCACTTTTTTGAATGATCGTTGGTGTATCAATGTCAATATCACAAATTCTTGCACGCGCATCTGTTTTCAACAAAGGGTTTTCAAAACCAAATCTTTTTAATATAAATTTTGTTTCTTCATTTAATGGTCCTTGCCTACAAGCAACTGCTTTTTGTCCTGTGCGATTTAAAAAATCTGCATACGTAATAGCAGCACATATTGCATCCGAATCCGGATGCCTATGTCCTGTAACATAAATTGTCTGATTCATTAGTAATACCTCTGCATCTATTTTAGCACAACTCCACAGGCAAAGAACCATTAGAAAAGGTAACGATCATCATAACCGTTACCTAATTTACTATGCTCTAAGTTCTGCATTTACTCTCTTTTTGAGATTGTCTAAAATCTTATTATATGCTTCTGTAATTTCATCATCCTTCAATGTATGATCAGCTTGATATGTTAACTTTAATGCCACAGACTTATATCCCTGTGCAACATGTTCGCCTTCATATACATCAAATACGTCTACACCAGCAAGAATATTCTTTACACCAGCAGTCGTAATTGCACGCATCAATTCTGCTGCACTCACTTCTTTACGTACAACTAAAGCAAGGTCTCTTGTAACAGCAGGGAACTTTGGTAATTCATTAAATTTAATTCTACCAGATTTTGCTTCAAATACTGGATTCAATGTCAATTCAGCATATGTCACTCTCTTCAAATCGAACTTCTTTGCATAATCTGGATGTAGTTCACCAAATACACCAAGTTTCTTATTGCCAAGAGAAATCATTGCACTTCTATATGGATGGAAATGCACTGTATCCATTGTATTTTCTTCAATTTTGATACGACTTCCTGTAAAGCCTAATCTCTGCAGCCAATTGAGAATGATTCCCTTCATCGCAAAGAAATCACCTTTCACTTCTACGTGTCTCAATTTATCTTCAATCAAATTACCATCTAAAACAATTGCCAATCTCTCTTCTTCATCTTGTTTTCCATATACTTTACTCAACTCATAGAAAGCATTGTTTGTATTAGAATGCGCTTGATTATACTGTACAACTTCAAGAACACTATTGATTAAATTCGTTCTCGTGTATTTTCTTGCTTCACTCATTGGCATTGCAAGTTCTACTGCATTTAGCAATGGATTGAAACCATTTTTTGCATAATCCTCATTGACCAATGTATATGTAACGATTTCATTCAAGCCTTCTGCCATCATTGCTTCACGCGTTGTTTGACGAGCAAGCTGTACACTACTTCTTTGTCCTACTGTAGCAGAAACATCAGGCAATGTTCCCTTTAATGAATCAAAACCAAGCAAACGAATAACTTCTTCATCAATATCTGCTTTTCCTTCAATATCAATACGATAGCTAGGAATATGACACGTAATTGCATCGCCATTAACTTCTGGTTGGAAATCTAACCACTTCAATGTATCCACAACTTCGTCCATTTTAAAATCTGTACCAAGCAGACCATTACAATGTGACAACGTCTCTACAACGATCTGAGGCTTATACTGCATAGCACCAGCCTGAACTGTCTTTTCGAATCCAGCTGCATCTGCATACTTTTCAAGAAGTTCAACAGAACGATCCATTGCCTTCTTCATTGCTGGCTCTTCAATACCCTTTGTAAATCTCTGTGCTGCTTCTGTAATCAAATTCAAACGAATAGATGTACGACGAATAGATGCATGATCGAACGCTGCAGCTTCAATAAAGATACTATCCGTATCTTCATCAATCATACTCTCTTCTCCACCCATGATACCAGCAATACCTGTTGCTTCACCATTTGTTGTAATGAGAATATCACCCTTTTGAATATCAAATTCAGCACCATCTAAAGCTGTCATCTTCAATTCTCGATCATCCACAACTGTAATTTCTCGATGAGGAAGTTTCTTCAAATTGTAATAATGCAATGGCTGTCCTGTTTCTAACATAACGAAGTTAGAAATATCTACAACATTGTTAATAGAATTCATCCCTGCAGCATTCAAATACTGCTGCATCCATTTAGGAGAAGGCCCAACTTTTACGTGATTTACGACCTTACCTAAATAACAACTACACTTACTTGTATTTGTAGCAACTTTAAAAGAACTCTCTTCTCCACAATCACTACGATTTGCAAAATCAGGCCATTTCACTTCTTTATGCAAAATAGCACCAACTTCTTTTGCCATATTCCACATTGCTGAACAATCTGCACGATTTGGTGTTAAAGAAACATCTAAGATCGTATCATCTAGCCCAAGATAACCAAGT
>CALBJM010000113.1 GCA_937893225.1 uncultured Erysipelotrichaceae bacterium
GTTCGTTCATATTTAAATTCACACTCCTAATAATAATCAACCTCCCATTCATATAAAAGCAAATAGAGGCATTGTAACATCTTTGGGACATTTTCACTTGTGTTACAATGAGACATTATCATTTGTGGTTCATAATTAGATGAAATATATTTTGCTTGATTTGCGTTAATGATAAAAATTGTGTAGAATTAACTTATTGCGAAGGAGGACAAAGTATGAAACGAAGATTGCTCCATATTATACCCGTTACAGCTGCTGTTCTCTTTTTATCTGGTTTACAACTTGATGCAAGCGGAAACTTTGCGTTTTCTACAGAACAATACACACAAGATACACAAACAACATTTACGCAGCTTGTCGATAGTGAAAAGCAAGTTATGTATTTGAATGCTGAAACTAATGTATTGGAAGAAGAAAGCAATGTTTCTTCAACGATTGAAACAGATGGTAAAGGAACACAGGTTCACTTATTATCTGCTGCTGGAGAATTATGTAAAATCATTACGCCTAGTGGAAAAGTTGGATATGTGAATCGAAATAAATTAACAACAAATGTTGAAGATATATTCACAGAAATAGATGAAACAAAATATTCTATTGGTGATGTGGAAATTAAGCAGTTACCACAAGAGGAGTCTTCTACGATTCAAACATTGTCTTTAGATGAAGCAGTTCACATCATTGGTACAAATGACTTTAGCTATTTTGAGATTGAAAAAGATGGTGTGAAGGGATATGTGTTAAAAGATAACTTGAAAGATGAAAAAACACCTATTCCAGTAACAAGTGGCACAGAAGGATTTTCTGCAGTATGGGCTAATATGGGAAATACTGGTACTATTACAAAAGCAAAAGGTGTGAATTATTTTGATGGAAGAAGAGAAACGTATTATTCTTCCAATGTGCTGTATCATTATTTGACACCTACTTGGACATTAGATGAGGAAGGTTTTTACCATGATGGTGACTACTATGTCGTAGCAGCAAGTGATATGCCAAAAGGTACAACATTTTCGTGTTCTAAAGGGACTTGCATAGTTCTTGACACTGGGTGTCCAGCAGGAACAACTGACTATTACGTAGCTTGGTAAGCAAATGGACTGTAATAACAGTCCATTTTCTCTAGAGGTAGGATATGGATGAAAATAACAAATCACAACAAGATGACTTTTTAGATTATTCGAAAATTACAGAAGAAGTGAAAGATGGTCCTAGTGAAGAAGAATTCACAAGAGCAATAGATGCAATGAGTGATACGGATAGGGATATTTTTTCTGATACGGGAATCATTCATGTTGATCGTGACATGCCTGCAGAAACGCAAGCAATGCATGTGATTCATTTGCAAAAACAACATACTAAAAAAAGAAATCGTATTTTACATATCATTGTAGCTTTAATGGTATTGTGTATGTTTATTGCAATTGTAGGTCTTGTACTCAATCGTATGATAACTGTTTTACCTTCTGATACTCCTGTAGAAAGTACTAATGGTGTAGATAAAGATGTGGATCTTGTTACCATTGATGAAACTTCTTTTCCTGATTCTATTTTTCGTGCATATGTACAAAAGAATTTTGACACAAATGGAGATGGGTATCTTTCTTCCGATGAAAGAAATTCTGTGATTATGATCATTGCTCCGGAAGATAGTGCGTTAACAAGTGTTACTGGTATTGCATTGTTTCCGCTTTTACAAAGTTTAACAATTAAAAATACAGGTATAACTGAACTAGACTTATCACAAAACACAAATTTAACAGTTGTTGATGTTTCTTCAACACCTATTTCTACAATACAATTTCCACAAGATTCTAAAATAACATCTTTGGATTTAAATGGTACGAATCTTACTTGTCAAAAAGATAATAATGGAACTTATCAAGCATGTGTAATGCAATAATGGCATCTTCGGATGCCATTTTACATGGATTTAACAGAAGTTTTTCACAACTGAGATAGATACGATACAGTTAACAAATTAACATTGTCTTAACAAAGAGGGAAAACTATGAACGAAAATGTTAAGATCGTATTTGGATTAGTTGGTGGTTTAGCTTTATTTCTGTATGGCATGAATAGTATGTCAGATGCTTTACAAAAAGCAGCTGGCGAAAAAATGAAGATGATACTTGGATTTTTATGTAAAAATCCACTCATGGGTGCTATAGCAGGGGCACTTGTAACAGCTGTATTACAATCTTCATCAGCTACGACTGTCATGACGATTGGTTTTGTATCTGCGGGTCTAATGACGCTTCCGCAAGCAATTTCCGTGATTTTTGGTGCGAATATTGGCACAACTATGACAGCACAATTGATGGCATTTAAAATTACAGATTATATATATCCAATACTATTTGTTGGCTTCATAATGAATTTTGTGTGTAAAAATGAGAAAGCCAAGAATATAGGCTTAGTTATATTTTCCTTTGGTTTATTATTTGAAGGTATTGAAATCATGGGAAGTGTCATGAAGCCATTAGCTACTTCTCCAATATTTCTAAGTCTTATGGAAAAAGTAAAAGATGTTCCGATCTTGGGCGTAATCTTGGGAGCTGTAATGACACTCGTAGTACAGTCATCTTCTGCTACGATTGCTGTATTGCAAAATTTTGCTTCGCAAGTTGGCGTAGATGGAGTACATAGCGTCATTGGACTTTCTGGAGCAATTCCAATTTTATTAGGAGACAACATTGGAACAACGATTACTGCTCTATTAGCTTCTATCGGACAAAGCAGAGATGCAAAGAGAACTGCAGTTTCACATAGTATTTTTAATATCACTGGTTCTATTGTATTTTTGTGCTTATTTTTGCATATAACAAAAGTACTGTATGCGTT
>CALBJM010000114.1 GCA_937893225.1 uncultured Erysipelotrichaceae bacterium
AAAGGTGCAGAAGCAGAAGATGCTTTAACAAAAAACATCGAAGAAGCAGTAGAGAGAATCAAGAATAATGAAGAGATGATGGAGAACTATATGCGGTTTGAAGATTATGTACAGCACGAAAGAGAAGAAAGCATACAAGAAAGAAACAAAGAAATATGTATATCTATGTTAAAAGATGGCATTTCTTTAGCTGTTATTCACAAATATACTGGATTGTCTGAGAAAGAGATTCTTGCGATAAAAACCAATTTTACAAATATCGACTAGTTCACAGACGTTTTCTGCTTTAAAAAGCTATCTTTCAGAGGCATTATAGAAAGATAGCTTTTTATACTTTATATATTTTGTATAACAATCTGACGTGTTATTTTAATTTTACTTTTATTTTATGCAAACGATAGTAAAAAGCAGGAATCAATATACAACACGCACCAACCCAAGCAGAGACTTCAGAAAAAGCGATACCATCAAATCCTAATAAAGAAGGCAGTGTCATCGTACATATAATTCGTGAGAAGAATTCTACTACCCCAGAAATCATTGGTAAAAATGTATCACCCATAGCTTGTAAAGCACAACGATAGACCCAAAGAATTGATAAAACTGCTATAAATACGTACATGATGCGCATATATTGAAAGCCATATGCTATAACAGCCGTCTGCTCACTTCCTATCATCATAGACAAAATAGAATTTGTTGAAAAATACATCACTACCGCAAGAAGAATATGTATACCAATCATAATCAGTGCGAGCTCATTAACACCCTTCAATATTCTATCCACTTTACCTGCACCCAAATTTTGTCCTACAAAAGTTGCACACGCAGTACCAAACGTACTACCAATCGTTTCTAGAACGACCATGATTTTACTACCGGCAGAATATGCTGCAATGTATTCCGTACCGAAATGATTCACTCCAACTTGCAATACCATAACGCCAACTGCAGTAATAGAATTCATTATGGCCACCGGAAAACTCAGCAAAAAGGATTTTTTTAATAATCCCCAATCCATTTTCCAATCTTGTTTTTGAAGTCGAATTTCAGGAATACGTAAGCAACTTATAAAACAATAAACTGCTGAAAAAGCCTGTGCAATAATCGTCGCATAGGCGGCCCCTCGCACCCCCATATGGATTCCCATAACGAACCACACGTCTAAAATAATATTGATAAAGCACGCTATGACCATCGCAATCACTGGATTTTTAGAATCCCCTACTGCACGCAATATCCCTGACAAAAAGTTATATGCATATGAAATACTCATAAACAAAAAAATGATCTGAATATAATTTACCGCATCTGTCAAAATATTATTTGGTGTATCCATAAATACGAGAATATCTTTTGTAAATAACAATGATAAAATTGTCATAAGTCCACACACAACAATGGAAATATAAATGTTCATGGTAATAGATTTTCTCAATTTATAAAAATCTTTTGATCCAAAATATTGTGAAACTAGGATGGAAATGCCCTGTGCCATTCCCATAATAAAACCTAATACTAAAAAATTGATGGAACCTGTTGCACCAACTGCCGCCAACGCATTGACCCCAACACCTCTACCAACAACAATCGTATCAACCATGTTATACAGTTGTTGTAAAAGATTTCCAGCAAGTAATGGAAGCCCAAATCCCAAAATCAATTGATTAGGATTACCTATTGTCATATCTTTTGTTTGTGCCATTCTTATCTCCTTCATGCATACAATATTCTTCTATGATACTCTATATTCTTATTTGTGACATATCTGAAATACATACGCAAAAAAAAACTTGGATTATCCAAGTTTTCCATTTGCTTATTCAGCAGCAGAGAATGGTGTAGCTCCACCATTAACATCTGTAGCAGGCTTCAAGTACATAGGCGCTTCTTCAAGATGTAAAGAATCAAAAACAGTTACTGTTTCTCCGCCTTCTGTTGTATATTCAACAGTCATCTTGTATCCATCAGCTTTATCTTCATCTACTGTTACATCAACCTGTACAGTTGCATCTGGTTCAAGGCCATCCTTTGCATAGTTCTCACCCTTATCACTAGAACCAGTTTCATAGAAGTAAAGACCGGTAATCTTTTCACCAGTCTGGTTTGTTACCTTATAAGAACCAGTTGTAGCTACTTCTTCCTTTTCTGATTCAGAAGAAGAATCTGAAGTAGCTGGTGTAGTTGTAGCAGATTTCTTAGAAGAAGTTGTTGTGCTGCTGCAAGCACCTAAAGAAAGAGCTAAAACGCCTGCACATAAAACATTTCTTAATTTCATGCTAATCTCCTCTCTTGACTAACATTGATAGTCTAGCATTTATGATTATCTTTTCAACTCAACTGTATAGACAGAAATGCAATAATGTATAAGAAATCGCTAACTCATATTTCGCATAATTGTTTTCAATAAATCATCTTCAGAAAAAGGCTTAGATAAATGGTCATCCATACCAGCTTCCATAGACGATTGAATATCTTCCGCAAATGCATTAGCCGTTAAGGCAACGATTGGAATTGTCTTTCCATCTGGTCTATTTTTTTGTTGACGGATCCGTTTGGTTGCTTCATATCCATTCATATTTGGCATCATAACATCCATCAAAATAATATCAAATGTATTCACTGGATGATTCATAAAACACTCTACAGCTTTTTCACCATCATCTACACGTATAACTTTCATACCTGCATTTTCTAACTGTATCGTTGCGATTTCAGCATTCAAATCATTATCTTCAGCAAGCAACACATGCAAACCAGCAATATCTCGTGCAGAATATTTTTTACTTGAGTTAACAATTTGTTCTTCAGGAACGATTTCCAATGGTAATTCCACAGCAAATTGTGTACCTTTGCCTTTTTTACTATGTACAACAATTGAACCACCTAGTAAATCCACATAACTCTTTGTAATAGCCATGCCAAGTCCTGTACCCTTATATTTTGTTCTTGCACCAGAATATTCTTGAGAGAACTCATCAAAGATGTGCGTTAAATAATCTTCGCTCATGCCAATGCCTGTGTCAGTAATCGTATAGCGAATCAATATATGGGTATCATCCGCAGGCAAGATTTCTGAATGGAAAGTGACTGTGCCGCCATCATCCGTAAATTTTATCGCATTGCTTAAAATATTAATCAAAATTTCACGTATACGAATTGGATCAGTTTTTACATAGGAGTCTATCGGTTGAGCTCTTTCTACCACAAAATTAATATTTCTATTCGAAAGCAAACCATTTGTCACATTCAATACTTTGTCTGCAACACTACAAATATCTACTGTTACTGGACTATACTGTTCATTTCCACTCTCAATTCTACTAATATCTAATACATCATTGATCAATGTTAATAACATCTCAGAACTATCACTAATTTTCTCTAAACAATTTTTCACGCCTTCATTCACATTTTGCTTCAATGCAATATTTGTGAAACCAATAATAGCATTCATCGGTGTACGTATATCATGCGACATATTATTCAAAAATGCTGTTTTCGCTTTATTAGCACTCTCTGCTTTTCCTAATGCATCCTGTAATTGTTCATTGAGTTGATTGGCTTTTGCTTCTGCAAGTTTTGATTTCTTCAAATAATTCAAAACAATCAGTAAAATCAAACCCACTACGACAAATACAATACATGCTACTTGCAACAAATTATCTTTAATATAGTCAATGACCGTCACTTTCTTTAATACATTCTCGTGCATAGAAAGTGCACCAGATAACATAGATGTTGAAATTGTCTTTAAAGACTTATTCAAAATAGCCATCATAGTCGTATTATTTCTTTTTGTAGCAAACGCTGTATTGCCACTCTTTGATAAATTTACAACGACCCACTTATTATCATCAATATAATTCGTTGCTTGGCTCGTTTGTGCAACAAAACAATCCACCTCACCATTCTTTACAGCCTGTTCCACTTCAGCTTCACTAGAATAGGTCACGATTTTCCAATTCAAATAATTATACGTAATATACCACTTCAGCAATAAATCATCTTGCTTCACTGCAACTACATGTTCTTTTGACTCATCAAAATAATTTTGTGTAGTGATTGCTGCCATATTCAAAGAAAATACAGTGTTGGAAAGAATCAAATTATTTTGCTCAGCAATATATGGATTTTGGGTAAAATGAAAAATAAAATCAATTTCTCCATTTTGCAATGCCTGTATTTGTTTATCTTGAGAATCAAACCCAACAATTTCAAATTTTAAATTTTCACTATTCAAATTCTTTTTAACGGAATCAATATAATCATCTACAGCACCTACGATAGTTCCATTTGGACTTAAAGAACTAAACCCACCATCATTTTTTAAACACCCAATGCGAATCTTTTCATGATTGCTTAACCAAGATTTTTCTTCTTTTGAAAGTACTGCAACAGATTGTGTAGCAAGATATTCTTTATATAAATCATCAGAATAAAAAGGCTTATCTTGTTCCATAGTAAAGTGATCTCCGTAAGTAGTACAGAACGATGACAGTTCTGATACCCCTTGC
>CALBJM010000115.1 GCA_937893225.1 uncultured Erysipelotrichaceae bacterium
CCATAAGTTGTTCCGAACTGTCTAATTGCAATTTTTAAAGCACCTATCGCATAGGCAAACGCAAAACTGAAAGGCATAACCCATAGCCCTGTGCGGAAGAGTACTTCCCTGATTTTCGTGAAATTCATAATAAAAACCTCCTCTTTTTACTTCGTTTATTAGTAAAAATCAGAGGTTCTAAAAGATATGTAAAATCTAATGGTACGTTTGTTTTCACAAAACTTCTTTGTTAAAATCTTACATGGGATTTATTGCTTCCAGGCTTTGAATCTCTGATTTATTGTGAGAAATGGATTGCCGTCCTTTCTCACTTTTTTTTGAAATCTTCTGTTCTCAAAACGTATTTTTCATTTCTTTTTAATTTCTTTTTTAGTTCAGCGAAATCAAGATTTGTTTCAAGTATTGGATATTCAATAAACCGATCTGGCTCTCCAAAGTACACCTTTATGGCTTTAGAAAGGTTTTCTTCCCAAATATCAAGATACGAATCTGTTGTTTCCAGGCGTACATCGGCAAGCTTCAAACAATTATTTTTTGGCTCTTCCAAGTCAAAGATCAGTGAATATTCATAAATAAGTCCATCTTTCAACTCATACACACTAAAATAGTCCTGCACATCCAACAATGAAAACCAACATACTACAAATTTACCTTTTTTTAATTGATTGGCCACTTTACGTGCCGTTAAATCCTCTTTAGTTAACCAATCTAAGGTCAAAGGATTTCTTTCGTTTTCTCCATCTTTTTTTTCAATTTTTTCTTTTCTTTTAAATAAAGAATCCAATCGCATTTTTACTTTTCCTTTCTAAAAATTTTTGCCGAGTAAGGATATCTATCACGTTCCCCATCATCTGGAATCTCAAAAATTCCTATGATAGGTTGATCTTCAAAATCTTCTTTATTCAGCAATTCTCTTCTACCTTGCTCATCAGCCATTCCGTAAATTGGTTCAACTTGTCTTTCTTCACAGATTTTAAAATCAGGGCAGTTTTTTCTGACGAGTGAATAAAACACAGTTTTTTCAGAATCATTAATTTCTTTCTGTTCTGAGAAATAAAGATAATGTGGAATTTTTAATTCTTTAGCATTCCAAATTTCCATGACATATACTCCCTGACTTTGTGCTGCTCTTTTTACATTTAACGGAATCCAATCGCATGGCACAACAACATAACCATTCAGCAAATCAAAACGCTGCATGTCTACAATCCCTTCAATGTCACAAAACCTATATTCTTTGAAATCATTGTACATATTTGCTAAATTTTTAAACTGGTCAGCTACTTTTTGCTCTTTCTCTTGTCTAATTACTTCATCATCGTTTACTTCAAATGCCACTTTTGCATGCTTTCTGTATCGCTTATATGCAAATTCTGCTAAATCTTGTTTAACTTCATCATTTAAAGAAACAAAATTTTTTATGCATTCATTTATCAATACCCCCTTTGTAAGCCCATTAAAAGATGAGCAGAAATCTTCCATTTTAAAATACGTTTCTTCGTCTAAATCTATGCTCAATCTCTTTTTGTTCTTTGCGTATGCCATTTTTTTCTCCTCCTTAAGTATAATTTTTTGTGGGAATATGTCAACAATTGAATATGTGTATGTGGGAACAATACCACACTTTATTTCTCACTATTTTGTGCTACATTTGCTTCAAATTCTTTAATTCTTGTAAACAGCGTTCTTCTACTGATATGTAACTTTTCACACATGTATTTCTGAGTGATATTTCCTTTTTTCCATTGCTTGTATAACTCTTCAAAAAGAAATTTATCCAAATACTTTTTTTGTCGGCCTTTGTAGACTCCTTTTGCTTTAGCTATTGCAATTCCTTCTGCTTGTCTCTGCTTAATCTGATCACGCTCAAGTTCCGCCATAGCAGCAAACACTGTTAGCATAAATTTGCCTTGTGGAGTTGTCGTATCAATTGATTCTTTTTGAGAATAAAACTGGACTTTTTTTCTAGTAAGCTGATCCACGATATTTAAAAGATCACGAGTCGATCTAGCAAGTCTACTAATAGATTCAATATAAAGCACATCCCCTTCACGTACATAATCAAGCATTGCTTTTAATTGTGGTCTATTTATATCTTTGCCAGACAACATATCGAGAAATACTTTTTCGCAACCTTGCTGTTCCAACCACTCTTCCTGTCTAGCAGGATTTTGATCAGTAGTACTACATCTTGCATATCCGATTTTGCTCATACGTCCCTCCATTTTTTTATTTTGCATCCACTTATCCTTACTTTGATTCGAAAAATGCAATCGTGTCGAATAAAAGTGGCAATTAGGGTTATTTTTATTATAAACCCATATATGAGCATTTAGAGTTATATTTTTTAATTACTCATTTGCTTATTTAAGCTATTTTGAAAGTTTGCAGTTTTGAGCAATTGAGGTGTACCCTATTTACTTCGCGTTATGTATATAAAAAGCAAGACATCTCTGCCTTACCTTCAAAAATTGCAATCTGGACATATCAATTACAACCAACACTTTAACTATAAAGAACATAATCAACTGTTACTTCTTCTAAATGATATGTAATCATTTAAATGCTTTCACTTGCTATTTTTTTCAAGAAGAGAAGAAATTCTATCGAGTTGACGAATCAAGATGAAATTCTGTTCAAGAATAGATCTCTGGTAATAAAGCTGTGTTTTTAAGATATCTTTTTCATTTCCACCGCCAAATGTAATTCCTGCTTCCATCAGCCCTGTTCCAGTCAATTCTGAAACAATCTTCCTTACAGACTCAATATCTTGTGGATCTGTCAAATTTTCAAGACCATACTTTTCAAGTAATTCTCTTTCTTTTCGCGCTGCTTTTTCTTCCTTTGTTTCTTTGTTGTTTCCAAATAATGCCATAACTATTCCTCCGTTTATATATCTTACTGCCTATCTTACACCTATTTCATTCCCACTTTTTTGGCAGCTTCCTTGGCTATCCTAATACACATTGCTTCCGACTTTTCAGTTTCTCCAGCTAGTTCTAAAAATATATAATCCTCCAATTCAAAAAAT
This sequence comes from uncultured Erysipelotrichaceae bacterium, assembly GCA_937893225.1. Lineage (GTDB taxonomy): Bacteria > Bacillota_I > Bacilli_A > Erysipelotrichales > Erysipelotrichaceae > Bulleidia. The sequence goes on from CALBJM010000115.1 coordinate 3,032, forward strand.
AATCCAGTAAAATGAGACTCATTATATTTGCTCATAGTTTCCTTTAAATACTGATTCATGATGAAATTTTAAATATTTAATCCGATTTTCATCCATAGGAAGAGTTTGAAAATATTCATTATTTTTTAAGCCAATTTGTTTCCATGTTCTTGGTGAAATAAATTCTGATAGAATTACATGTTTACTTTCTGTAAATGTTATATATCCTCTATCAAAAAGCTTATCATACATAGGAGAAAGCATATATCCATTATAAGGATCTATTTTTTCTTCATCATTAGCAGCAAACCAAGGCTTAATGTGACTTGCTATTAGCAGTCTTTCTTCACTAATCATTGTGAACGGGCAATAATGGCATTGATCTAACAATTGTTCCCTATATTTTCCTTGACCTACTCTTGCTTCTCTTACAGCTACCGTTTGTGTATGTATTTCTTGATTATTCACTATTTCTTCAGCTGTATTTGTATTTTTCTTTCCATACTTAAAAACTAATGCTCCATTTTGCACTTCATTTATTCTTTCAAAATCAACAAATAATTTCCAATAAAATAGTATTTCTTTCCCATTACTTATTTTTTCTGAATATATATAACTGATCAAAGGTAATGCAAGTTCTCTAATTAATTTATATCCATCATCAAATGACTTTATATATCCTCTTGGTCCACCAATCTGATACTGATCTTCTAAAATAAATTCTATAACATTTGGCAAATTATTTACTTTTGTCATTCTTTTCTTCCAAAGTTCTGGAAGATCAGCTTTTCTTGCATATTCCTGTGAAGGATTAAGATATTCATTTTTTACTGCATTCATATAGGCAATTAAGTCAGACTTAAGCATAATACATTTAACATTGAATTTTTCATTTCCAAAAAAATCATGCATTTCTGCCTTAGATCCTATATACAGTTTTGCTTCACCATGACCATCCCCTATTTTATTACTTCCTGACACAACACAATCTGGAACAGTGATCATATTGTTATAAACACTTAATGTTTTGTATTTTTCTCCATCAACCTGCATATGGCTCACCATATTGAGTAATGTCTAGTTGCATTAATATAGCGATTAATACATCTACAACAATACTATTTCCTGCTTCTTTATACATTGAAGTATCTGATACAACAATTTTAAAATCATCTTTAAATCCCATTAAGCGTAAACACTCTCTTGGGGTTAATTTACGAATTCTTCCTTTGTGTGTAACGTAATTATCTACTCCTGCACGATGCATTTTATGCATTGACTGTAGCAGTGGTCTTGCTACAGGTAAATCCGTTTCAATAGATGTCTTAAATCCTTTAGTTCCCGAGGACAGCACATATTTAGCTACTTTATCTGAAAGATAATACTTTTCTTCTACGTCTTTTACATCAAAAATAAATTCATCGAAGGCTTCATTTGGTTCATCAGCTTCATTGACTGGATGATATACAAAATCTCCGTGCCAATTAAACTGTTGATTTCTCTTTTGACACAATGCTACATCTCCATTTACTTGAGTATAACTTTTTTCATGATTTTTATGACTAGTAACAAATTTAATTCCTTTTTCTTTCAAAAAGTACTTCGAATCAATGTAGTCCTCTAAGAAATCATACATTTGATATTCAAGAGGTATTGGTCTTGGAAATTGGAACTCTGTCTTTTTCTTAAATCCTAAACAATATAATCGTTCCCTATTTTGTGGAATTCCATAGTCCTTACTATTAAGAACTCTAAAATTCACATCATATCCTAATTCTTCAAAAATATCATGAATAACATGCCATGTTCTACCATTGTCATGATTAATCAAACCTTTAACATTTTCAAAAAGGAATAATTTTGGCTCCGTTTCTTTTATTACACGTGCAAATTCATAAAATAGTGTTCCACGTGCATCTTCAAAACCAAGTCGTTTTCCAACCATGGAGAATGCCTGGCATGGTGCTCCACCAACTACAAAATCAACTTTTCCTTTATACTTTGAAGCATCAAATTCTCTAACATCAGTAAACCAGTTTTCTTCTTTGATATCGTAATTGGCAAAATAACTTTCTTTACATTTTGCATCTACATCTCCTGCAAATACAATTTCATGCTTCAAATTCAATCTTTTCAAAGCATATTCAATAGCTCCTATACCACTAAAAACTGTCCCAATCCTTACTATATTTTCAGGATGGCTGAATTTTTTTTCTTTCCAATTATCATCTGCTAAATTTTCAGGGATTAGTTCTTCTTCTCCTACCTTTTTAGCTCTTCTTTTTACAATTTTTTTTACTTCTTCTATCTTTTCAGAACTTTCGTACATACTTTTCTGTACTTCAGTCAACTTTTTTTCCATTCTCTATATAAAACCTCTTATTTTCTTTTTGTCATTTGGTAAGTTTCAAAATTTGTAAAGGGGGCATTCATCGTAATACAACGTGAAATGTAATCAATATATTCCGAATTAGTAAATAATTGATTCAAAAATGATTCTACTAACTCGTCATCATTCGCATCTTTGCCTTCTAATATTAAAATTTGTCTTACTGTCTCCACTAAAATTTCTGTAAAATCAATATTCATAAAGTTACCTTACCATTTAATATTGAAATACAATTCAAGTTTAGCAATCGCCCAATAGAGCGTTGCTGCTTCTTCAGTACGACCTTCTTTTTTCATCTCTTCCATGAGTTCTGCCAGTCTTTCAAGCTTAATTTTTTCTTCTGACATGCTTTTTTCTCCCATTCCTATTTCTTGTACATCTTGTACACTACTAAATTTTACTATCTTCTATTAATTGATTTAAGAAAGCAGAAGGTGATAATTTCCTTTTAGTTGCTTCTCTAGTTAACCAGTCATAATTTTGATGTGTAAAACCCATATTTATTCTTTTATTATTTTTATTTTGAATCTTATACTCCTGCACAACTTCTTGTACATCTTGTGTGCAGGTTACTTTTTGATTTAGAAAATAATTTATATACTTTGAAATTGTTATACCATTTTTTTGAGCAATTGCTTGAATGTATTCATGATTTTTTAGAGTAAATTGAACATTAATTCTCTTCAATTTTTCTCCTGATTTATTTCCTTGGGTATGCCCATAACCAGGAATTTCTGCAGTCACTCCTTCAATAATAGGTATGTTATCTTCTTGTACATCTTGTGCATTTTTTCTTTTCTTTCTAGACAAATCACCTGAATATACACTATTTAAATTCAATTTAGCCATCAAGCAGTCCTCTCCTCAATTTCCTTACATAAATTACGAATATCATCAGCAGCTGCACTAGTCGACGCATAGTCAGTTATTCCCTCATGAAACGAAGGACATTCACTCAAAGAAACCGCGTTGCGTATTTTCGTATTAAATACAGTCGTTTCTAACTGATCAGCCATTTCTTCGGCAATCTCTGATACCTGCCGTGATAATAAGGTTCTATCACTATTTTTATTGAAAAGAATACCAAGTACCTTCAAATTAGGGTTCCCAACTTCTTGTACATCTAGTACATCTTCTGCAATTCCCTTATTTCCTTCCAACGAGGCAACATCTGGCAACATCGGAATAATCAAATAATCAGCTGAAGTTAACGCAAGTGTATGTACAAGTGTTGGATCTGGATTTACATCGATAAAAATATAATCGTATAAATCCTTTATTTTCTTCATTGCTGATTTCATCTTTCTCGCTGATCCTATTTGTGACATGGCAATAACAGAGGAATTGGCTGGAACAATATCCAAATTTTCTTTAATAGAAACAATACATTCTGTAATTTCTTTTCTTCCAGCCATTACATTCAACATCGTCGGCCGATCTTCTCGATCTTCAATTCCTGCAAACCACGACAAATTTGCACGCTGTCCATCAAGATCAATAAAAAGAATTTTATATTTCTTTGCTAATTCCCAACCACAATTGAAAATAATACTGCTCTTTCCTACTCCACCTTTTTCATTGATTACACTAATAATTTTTCCCATAGCGACTCCTTGCTTATTTCTTGTACATCTTGTACAAAAATTATATAGTAATCTAATTTTTGTATCAACAGCTTCTTGTACATCTTGTGTATTTTTTTTATTTGGGCCACCATTTTCTTATTGTTTTGGGATCAAGTCCAGTCTGTTTTGAACAAGCATATTTCGTGCCTGAAGGATTTTCTCTACACCATTCTTGTACAACATCCTCTTTAGATGGACGACCACCATTTGTGCACTCTCCAATTTCAACCTTAAATCTTTTCTGGTTCGTCATATATTTCATATGAATAGCTTGCGGACGATGATTACGTTTATTAACTGGTATTTCAATTGCTGTTAAATGCTTTATATCATCTCTAGGAAAAGTACAATATCGCGCATCATAGCACTCCAAAGCACTAATAACATCGCTTTCGGTAAAAGGATGACCGGGTTCTATAGCATTTAGCAAAGGAATTAAATCATATGCATCTTTTTCTAAAATATCATATGGCACGTCATTCTTAGCAGCATAAATTGCTAACGCCATGACACAAAAATATCGATGCGTATACATAGCACCTTCTTTAATCCTTCTCATCCACCAATGATACAAGGCATACTGATCATCTCCATGAACTTTTCCTTTAATATCCCATTTTTTCTGCGTAGTATCATTATTTACAATAACTTTCTCATACCACTTAGGAAACAGTTTCTTAGCTTCTTCTAATGTGTATTTCGTTTCTTTAAACACTTTCATCTCATCAACTCTAAAAGCATCAGGAACAAAATCACACAATCTATCCAAGGTCCATGGATGCAGATTTAGACGAAAAGCACGCACAACAGATTCAGAAGCATCACTCTTAGTCCTTCCTCCAACAACTCTAAATGCCTGAAAAATTCCTTGCTTTTGGACACTTTCTAAATTACTTGTTAAAGGATTCCAAATCTTTTCTGTAAGTGCATATTTCAACTCTTTTAACTGCAATTTGATATTAGGAAATAAAGAAATCGGATTTTCAAAATTATAATACAAATGCACATTGTGTCCTGACAGAACAACGTAATTAGGCACTGGATAAACTTCTGCAACTACGGCTCCACTCAGAAAATTATTCAACGTTTCATCAGTAACACCATCCAAATCAAATATCATCGAATACATCTTAGAAGCATGCTCTTGATCTCTTCTCCTTCCAAAATACGAAATACCGTTCAATAATGCAAAATCAGCATTCTGTAATTCCTTCAAAATTTCCTCAAAAGTATCTTCAAACAATATTCGAAAATGGCCACGTTCTTCACCATCATTCTTCCAATATCCAATTGGATTTGCTTTATACAATCCGCTAGACTCATTTTCCTTTTGAATATAACCTTCACCTAATTTAAAAATATCTGTATAAAAATCCATAGCAGAAACTTCAACAGCATTCCAAGATAACAATACATCAGACAACATAATCCATCACTCCTCTAAAGAATACGACAGGGCACGTTATTTTATCAAAGAGTTTTTCCCTATAAAGAATATAACATACTATGCACATTATTTTATCAAAGAGTTTTTCCCTATAGTTTAGTTTCCATTTATCTTACAGGTTATCTGTGTCCGATTTTATCGTGCACAACCGCATAAAACTTTTCTTCTTTTACCATATTACTTTATATTATCTTTTCAATGGCACGATACACATCGTACACAAACATAAATTTTCAGCATATTTATCACTCTTTCACATGTACGATTTTTCAATTTTCATACGTACCAAAACCGACACACACGAAGAAAAAAGAGGCCTGATTGACCTCTTTTTAAAGTGATCTCCCTGTCAAGTACAGAAGTCTGACAGTCACAAGGTTCACAGCTA
>CALBJM010000116.1 GCA_937893225.1 uncultured Erysipelotrichaceae bacterium
TCTACACTCGTATTCGCTTCTGCAACATATAACGCAGAAATCTTCGATTCTATGCAAGTGTTCCTTACTGAATTAAAGAATCACAATTTGTCTAATCGCACGATTGGTCTTATAGAAAACGGATCATGGGCCCCTATGGCTGCAAATAAAATGAAAGCACAAATTGCATCCATGAAAAATATGACAATTGTAGAACCAATTATCAAAATCAATTCTGGTGTCTCATTAGAAAACGTCGAACAATTAGACGCATTAGCCAATGCACTCATTTCAAATAAAAACTAATTGAGAAAAAGAAGCTATAACAGTTGAACAAATAAAACACAAAACTGTTATAGCTTTTTTTGTTTCCATTGGCTTTTGCTTTCGAGTTATATAGAATTATGATCATAACGAATTCTTTAATAATTTATGTCAACTCCACTTAACGATAAACATATGTAGTACAGTCATTCTTTTACTAGCTGCGCATCATGATTGACACGCAAAATAGCACATGGATCATCTAAAAACACTATACTATTATCGAAAATATTAAAAATTCCTATATTTTTCAAAAAAATTCAATATATAAAAAGAAAGCGCTATCATATAAAATATTACCAGAAAGCAGGTGGCTTACTTACATTATGTAATGATTCTGTTATCTCCCCATGTTAACCTTTCACCCGCTTTCTCCTCGTTATTTGTAACATACGGCGGTGATAAAATGCTAGATTGGAAAAAGTGGATTGATCAAGACGTAATTATTACACTCAAAAACGGGAAACAAAAAAGCGGTATTTTCAAAGGTCCTGTTATTCCTTTACCGAAAGGTGAATTACCAGAGGAATTTCGATTGTTAAATGGGATTTTTGTAACACGTATCAAACCAGATGATATAGCATCTATTCAAGAAACCTTCTGATTTTTCATACATGTGTTCAACCCTCAGAAACAGATGTATGAATTTTAAAAAGGAGTCTAACATTTCGTTAGCACTCCTTTTAATTTTGTTTTCAATAATTCATAACGTAACTTTTTTTCTATTGATTGAAAATGAACAGATCTTTTTTGCTTAACTGCTGCACTATAATTTAATTTTTGATTACCAAATTGTTCACTCGTCAAATCAAATACACTATCTCCAACAACGTTAAAGCAATGATAATTGCCATCACTCAACAAAATACCATACACATCGCCACCAAAAATATCTTGTGCAAGAAATGCAGTCACTGAACACTGACCAAGTGTTTTGTTGTCTACAGACCAATCTTTCTGCATACGTGGTGCACAGGTTTCCTTACACCAAATCTGAGACAAAATACAATATAATGTAGCTGGATTTGTAATACAACCACATGCTTTCTCACATGGCTGTATTACATCGCTATTTTCTTCATAAAATGGATACTTCATATAGTTTCATTAGCAGGGATTCCATTCCACAATCTGTAGTAAATACCCTTTTTAGCCAGAAGTTGTTCATGATTTCCTTCTTCCGCTATACCATTTTTACCTAAAACAATAATACGATCAGCATTTTTTATTGTTGTCAAACGATGTGCAATCGTCAATGTTGTTCTACCTACAGACAAATCAGCCAAACTCTTTTCAATCAAAATTTCACTTTCATTATCCAATGCTGAAGTTGCTTCATCAAGCAATAGGATCTTTGGATTTTCCAAGAAAACACGTGCAATAGAAATCCTCTGTTTTTGACCACCAGAAAGCTTTACTCCTCTTTCACCTACATACGCATCATAGCCACCTTTTAATTCGCGGATAAAACTATCTGCTCCAGCAAGTTTAGCAGCTCTAATGATTTCTTCACGCGTAGCTCCAGGCTTACCATATTCAATATTTTCAGCAACCGTACCAGAAAATAAATATACATCTTGTTGAACGATACCGATTGCACTACGCAAACTCTTCATAGTCACCGACTTGATATCCTGCCCATCCACTTTCACAGCACCTGAAGTGACGTCATAGAAACGAGGAATCAAAGAAGCGAGAGTTGTTTTACCACCTCCGCTTTCACCAACTAGAGCTAGATTTTCACCTGGATGAATTGTTAGACATAAATCATGTAAAACACGATTTCCATCATCTGGATATTCAAAAGTTACATGATCAAATGCAACTTCCCCACCCGTAACATGCAATTGTTTTGCATCTGGCGCATCTACAATATCAACAGGCGTATCCATAATTTCAAAGAATCTTTCGATTCCAGTAATACCTTGTGAAAATTGTTCGGCAAATTCAACCAATCGACGAATCGTAGCTATCAAAGTTGAAACATATAACATGTACATGACCAAATCACCAGCATTGATTTTTCCATACACTAAAAACAATCCACCAGCAATAATTGTCACGCTATACATCAAACCATCAAATAAGCGAATGCACATATTTAAATTTGCCATCGCATAGTATCTTTTTTTCTTGATAGATTTCAGTTTAACGTTACCATCCGCAAATTTTTTCAACTCAGTTTCTTCAGCAGTAAAAGCCTTAACTACCTTTTCACCAAGTAATGAGTCTTCAACTTGTGCATTCAATTCACCAATTTGAACTCGCTGTTCTTTTGTTGCAGCACGAAATTTATGATTCAGTTTAATAGAACCATATATCATAAAAGGAACACAAGCAAATATAAGAATTGTTAAAGGAATAGAAGCAGAACATAAAATCACAAATGAAACTAAGATTTTAATTCCTGCAATAAAAAATTCTTCTGGACAATGATGTGCAAACTCAGTAACATCAAACAAATCAGACGTAATTCTACCCATCACTTGTCCAATCTTTGTATTTGCATAATAAGAATCAGAAAGCTGTTCTAACTTATCAAACGCATCTGATCGCATATCTGTTTCAATATATACGCCCATAATATGTCCTTGCGAGCACATAAAAAAATATGCTGCAGCATCTACAAGTCTTAATACCACGTACAATAAAGCCATTTTACCAACTAAAGTAGCAGTTAAAGACAGTGGCTCATACATTGCTGTATTTGTAAGTTGTGACATGATTCGTGGAAGAACAATATCACATAGCGTCGTTAAAGAAGCACAAAATAAATCTAAGAAAAGGATTTTCTTGTATTTCATTAAATATGGAAGAAAACGCCCTAATAACTCTTTTGTGCTATACGTCTTATCTATTGTTTTTGACATATACTACCCCCATAGAATATGCTATACATTTTACGCATTCTTTTACAAGACGTCCAATCATTTACATATTCTTTTTTTAAAACAAAAAAAGTCCACATTTCTGTGAACTTTTAGCATCAGAGCGAGTGATGAGAATCGAACTCACGTATGCAGCTTGGAAGGCTGCCGTTCTACCATTGAACTACACTCGCATTAAGATGGTGTCTCGGAAGGGAATCGAACCCTCGACCCACTGATTAAGAGTCAGTTGCTCTACCACCTGAGCTACCGAGACAGTTGATGGCAATAC
>CALBJM010000117.1 GCA_937893225.1 uncultured Erysipelotrichaceae bacterium
CTTCGGGACATTTTCACTTGTGTTACAATGAGACATTATCATTTGTGGTTCATATATAAATCCAAAAAATTCTGAAAAGTGCTTTACAAACAAATCTATTTCATAGTATACTTAACAAGCGTTAACTAATTAACACATTGCAGGATTACCCAAGTGGTTGAAGGGGCGGGCTTGGAAAGCTCGTAGATCGGGAAACCGGTGCCAGGGTTCGAACCCCTGATCCTGCGCCATAGGTGCCGCTGTATTGCGGCTTTTTTATTAAAAAAATTGGAGAAAATATGAAAAAAATTGTAAATGCAATTACTGTTTTGACAATGGTAGCTACTTTGTCAGCATGTTCTTCTGCGAAAAGTTCTGCAGGATACACAGGTGAAACTACTGGTACGGCTAAAGGTATGAATGGAGATGTTACTGTAACATTGACATTGAAAGATGGAAAAATTACAGATTGTACTGCTGAAGGAAAAGATGAAACACCTGGAAAGGGAGATGTTGCTATTGAAGAAGTAACAAAGCAAATTCAATCTACAGGTAAGATTACTGTTGATGCAACAAGTGGAGCAACAGTTACTTCAGATGCAATCGTAGAAGCTGCTAAGGCTGCTTTGACTTCCGCAGGATTAAATCCTAGTGATTTTGAATAGTTTTTGAAAGGACAGACAACTGTTCTTTTTTTTTGTATATATCACAGCATATAAGTATATGAAATCGTGTTACTACAATGGGAATGCAAAAGAAATCTATGTACTTGACACTACTCTATTGGTTCGGGATGGTGTAAAATTACTTGCGTATGAAAAAGAAAAAGAATTTTCTGAATGGTTTTACACCATTACAAAAAACATGGATATATGTTTTGTTATGTGTTTTAGTCGTTTCTATTTGTTTAACAGTATTGCAGTTATTTAAAGTATTATCACCAAAAAAAGAAAAGAAAAAGACAAGTGTTGTTTCTATTGTTCAACCAGTTTCAGATGAAGATCCTACAGTATTAAAGGTAAGTGAAGATGCAGGAAAAGAATATGTTGATAATACGCTTTTCTTAGGGGATTCTAATACTGTGAGATTTATGGATTTTACAGATAATGAAGGAAATACTTATACAACAAAAAAGAATACGATTGCGGTTGTCGGGATGGGCGTTCAAGCAATAGATTCTTTGGAGTGTATGGAATTTTCTACGGGTACTTTTACAATGACAAAATCTGTATCGATTCTTCAGCCGGAACGTATCATCATTACTTTTGGTACAAATAATTTAACTGGTAGTGATACAAAAGAAGCCCGCGAAGCGTTCATTACAGATTATGAAAAACAGCTACAAGAGATTCATGATGCATATGATAAAGCGGATTTGATCATCAATTCTATTCCTCCTATTTCAGAATATACGATTTATAAGAATCTAGATGCGCTTGAAATTAAACACTGGAATGAAGCTATTATGCAAATGTGTGAAAAAAATGGATGGCATTATTTAGACTCTTATTCTTCTTTGGCAGATGAAAAAACAGGATATGCATTGGAAGACATGATGGATACAGATGGATTACATCTATCTAAAAAAGGTATTCATACTTTATTCAGTTATATTCGAACACATGCTTCGCCTACAATTGTGAATCGTGGTGAAGTTAGGGATATTCCGGAAATCATTGGCCCTAAGACGGATCTTTATACTGTGAATCCGTTAAGTGGGGAATCTTTTGATGAATCTGTATTGCATCCAACAGATCCAACACCAATTCCAGCAACTGAGGATCCACAAGTTCCTGCAGAGCCTTCACAAGATACAACGACTAATGCTGATCAACCTGCTTCAGATCAACAACAAGGACAAGAAGAACAAGGTCAACAAGGCGCCCAAGAAAATCCACCTGAAAATACTTCAACGGATGATTCACAAACGCCTGCAGAACCGTCTACAGAACCGACTATAGAACAAACACAGACCCTAGAATAGTGAGAACATATGGAAATACAAGTAAGAGATTTGATTTTAGGAAAAGGAAGACCAAAGATTTGTGTTCCTTTGTGTGGACGAAATATTGTGGAAATACAACAAGAAATCACAGAATTAGAACATGCAACGTATGATATTGTTGAATGGCGAATGGATTTTTGTGATAAAAATGATTTAGTTACGTATGTATATAACATCCGTCAACGATTGGGGAATATACCTCTTTTAGCAACGTGCAGGACATACAATGAGGGTGGAAATGCACAAGTTGATGATGAGACGTATTTCCAAATCAATCAAAAGATATTAGACACACATTGTATTGATTGCATTGATGTAGAAGCATATAGGGATCCGTGTATTGTAGAACAGTTGACAGAATATGCACATGATTTGGGTGTAAAAGTAATTATGAGCTATCACGATTTTTATAAGACACCAAAATATGATGAAATCATTGCACGATTGTCATTTATGGAAGAAAAGCATGCAGATATTTGCAAGATAGCTGTTATGCCTAGATGTAGCGAAGATGTTTTGACATTATTACAAGCAACAAATGATGCTTCCCAAAAATTACACTGTCCTTTAGTTACAATGTCAATGTCACAATTGGGTCTAATAAGTAGATTGAGTGGAGAAATATTTGGCTCTTGTTTGACGTTTGGTTGTGTGGCAAAAGCTAGTGCACCTGGACAAATTTCATCTAATCAATTAAAAGAGATTCTCGATGTGATACATTCTCGTTAATGAAAGTAATAGTCACCTGTGATACAATATTGCAGGTGATTTTATGTTCCATATTAGTGATTGTAAAAAATATACGCGTTGTCCAAGAATGTATTTTTATGATTTAGCAGATGAAAATAAAGAATATCATCCATTTGTTCGGTTGGATGAGAAGATAACAAATCTCGCGATAGAAAAATTGGGTATTTCTAATTATTTTCTTGGAAAAATTGGAGATTCTAAGGAAGTAGCAATGCAAGCAATGAAAAAAAATGAGTGGCTTGTGAAAGCTCGATTTGAATATTCTTCATTGCGAGTGAAAGTCCCTTTTTTGCATAAGACAAATGGAGGATGGGATCTATATTTTTTATTTAGCGGGATTTATCCGCATGCCAATGATATGGCTTTTTATAATGATACAGTATGGGTCTTGAAACAAAATGGAATTTTTATAGACCAGATTTATATTATTCATCTAAATGCATCTTATGTTCGAAAAAAAGAATTGGATCCTCACGAACTATTTGTCATATCAGATTCTTTTTATAACAATAACAACAATCCAACGCAGCCTATAAAAGAGTATATTGAAAATACAATGCATGACATTTCTCCTCTCTTGAAGGAAATGGAGAGTGCCAAATTAGAAAATCTTCCTACACCAATACGCACGAATAAATGTACAGGAAAGAGCAAATGTAAGTATTATGACAAGTGTTTTCCGTATGAAGATAAAATGGATGCAAACTCAATTTTGACTTTGATAGCTGCTTCAGAAAAGTACAAGATGTATGAAGAAAATATTTGTACGCTAAAACAGTGTGATATTCAGCGCATTGAAGGGAGTCGGCAACAATATGCTCAAATCATGGCTGATAAGAATGGAGGGCTATTTGTAGATCATTTAGCACTCAAGAATTGGCTGTCTTATATTCAATATCCAATTGCTTTTATTGATTTTGAATGGGAAAGATTTGCAATTCCCCCATATATAGGTATGAAACCATATGATGTTTTACCTTTTGAATATGCGCTCTATGTCCTTCAAGAAGATGGCACTGTATCCCATAAAGTGTATTTAAATATACATGATGATCGTCGAGATATGGCAGAAAACTTGATACGGGATATCCCGAAAAATGGCAGTGTTATTGCATATAATGCGGATTGTGCTGAAAAAGTACGTATCGAAGAATTTGCACAACTGTTTCCTGACATAAAAGATCAATTATTGGCAATCAATGCTAGAATGGAAGATTTACAATTGCCATTTGTATCGGGAATGGTATATGACGTAAGAATGCGAGGAGCTTGGTCATTAAAAACCATTATGAATATGATGGATGATCCTGGCTATCATGCATTAGATATTCGACAGGGCATGGATGCTGTGTTTCAGTGGCGCCATTTAGATTATAATGATGAAGTTGATGCCAAAGAAAAAGAAAAAATAATAGAAGATTTAAAAAAATATTGTGGCATGGATTCTTATGCAATGACAGTTGTATATCATTGGTTGTGTGGAATGAACAAGGGAGTTGTTTAGCTTTCTTGTTTTTTTTAACATTATTTAGAATAATTCATCAGAATTTCACACGAATGAAGTAAAAACTGCTATAATGAAATCAACAAAAAGATATTTTAGAAATAATAAATGAATAACAAAATTCGTGAAAGGATTGCATTTGCTAATTCATTTTTTACAACAAGAATTTGTTGTAATTCATATACAATTTTAGACAGGAGGATGTATTATGAGGTTCGAAATTGTAGGAAAAAATGTATCTATCACACCAGCAATGAAGGAGAAGATTGAGTCTAAATTATCATCATTAGGTAAGTATTTGATTATTGATGAAGACACAATTGTGAGAGTAGTTGCAAGAGTTTATCCAAACTCACAGAAAGTTGAAATTACTATACCTAGTAAAATTGGTATTCTTAGAACAGAAGTTGTGAATGAGGATTTCTATGCTGCTGTTGATCTTGCAATCGATAAATTGGAAGATCAAATTAGAAGACAAAAAACACGTTTAAGCAAACGTCATAAAGAACATCTTGCACAGGCTTTTATCAATGAAGCGACAGAAGCGGAAGAAGATGATATTCCTGTTAGAACGAAGTCTGTAGATGCAGAAGAGATGGAACTAGATGAAGCAATTATGCAAATGGAACTTTCAGGACATAATTTCTACATTTATAAAGATGCGGATAGTGAAAAAATTGCGGTTGTCTATGCTCGTCATAATGGCGGATATGGATTGATT
>CALBJM010000118.1 GCA_937893225.1 uncultured Erysipelotrichaceae bacterium
ATATATGCTTCATACTGTAAAAATAATTGATAAAAGATTTCATCTTGAAATACTTTTAAATCCAAATGATTCTCTTCAGGTTGATTTTTAAAATCATCTTCCCAATCATTCCAACACTTCCCATGATTGAACTTTTTAAATGTACGGAACATCGCATAATTCTTTGCCCACTCTTGATACGCAAATACAACATAATTTTGATCAGGAATAAAGTTTTTATATGCTTCTCTTAAATATGGCTCGCGAAATTTTCGCACAGCTTGAAAATCCACCTTATCATCTCGACGATGAAAAGAAGGTACCTTATGAATCAATCCCAATGCATGTAAGCGATCCAAAGAAATATAAATATCATCAATTGCATAGGAGGAATAGCATGCATATGGTGAATTATCTCCTCCAACTGGATTCAGCGGCAATATCTGCCATATTTTAAACCCAGCCTTTTGACTCAAATCTATAAATCTCTTTGCATTTTCGCTAAATGACCCACAACCAAAACGATCCGGCAATGCAGAAACCGGCATTAATATTCCAGCTTTTCTCATATCGTTATTTCCTTTTCAATCAGTATACAACACATCCATATTCTTTGTGCATTGAAAAGCAATTCTCAATATGTGCTATACTTTTACTGTATTTTAAGCAATGGCATAAAACGCCAAATAAGGAGAACATATGGAACTCGAAAAAGACTTATTAGCAGTTTTACAAAAACCTATCAAAGATGCAACAAATACACAACTCTATAATGCTATCAATGCATATGTGAAAGAAAAAGCTGCGAAGCTGCCTACGGTAGAAGGCAATAAAAAACTCTACTATATTTCCGCAGAGTTTCTGATTGGCAGACAATTAGGAAAGAACTTGATCAACTTAGGATTGTATGATGCATGCAAAGCATTGCTAGAAAAGAATGGAAAATCTATCACAGAAGTTGAAGAAGTTGAAAAAGAACCATCTTTAGGAAATGGTGGTTTAGGTAGACTTGCAGCATGTTTCTTAGATTCTATTGCTACACTAGGTTATGCTGGAGATGGTGTTGGACTCAATTATCATTTTGGTCTTTTCCGTCAACAATTCAAAAATAATAAACAATATGAAATTCCTGATGCATGGCTAGATGGTGAAAATATGCTGCGAGATACAAAAGTATCCTTTCCAATTTCTTTAGCTGGCAAAACATATTACTCCCATATGTATGATCTAGACATCATTGGCTATCACGGAAACAAAAATACACTACACTTATTTGACTTAGATACTGTTGATGCTTCTATCATTACAGACTCTATCAATTTTGATAAAACAAACATTGCAAAAAACTTAACACTCTTCTTATACCCAGATGATAGTGATGATGATGGAAGAAAATTACGTGTATATCAACAATACTTTATGGTAAGTAATGCTGCACAACTTATCTTGAAAGAAGAAAAAGAAAAAGGACATGATTTACATGACCTTGCAAAACACGTAGCTATTCAAATCAACGATACACACCCTTCTATGGTTATTCCAGAATTGATTCGTCTGCTGATTTTAGAAGGCATACCGATGAAAGAAGCTGCAAATATCGTTTCTGAAACTTGTGCATATACTAACCACACAATTCTTGCAGAAGCACTAGAAAAATGGCCACAAGAATATCTCATTGAGGTCGTTCCACAATTGATGCCAGTCATAGAAGGCTTAGACTACGTTGTAAACACTGCTTTCCATGGAGATAAACAACTCAGCATCATGGACGATGAAAATCGTGTGCATATGGCAAAAATGGACATGCACTTCTCCCATTCTATCAATGGGGTAGCTGCTTTGCATACAGAAATTCTAAAACACCAAGAGCTCAAACCATTTTATGATATCTACCCTGACAAATTTAACAACAAAACAAATGGCATAACATTTAGAAGATGGATCATGCACTGCAATCCTGAACTTGCAAATTTGTTAGATGAAACGATTGGAGACGCATGGAGAAAAGATGAAACAAAGTTGGAAGACTTACTTTCGCATTATGATGATGAAACATTCCTAGCTAATGCAGAATCAATAAAGCACAAAAATAAGATTCGCTTTGCTTCTATGATCAAAAAGACACAAAATATAGATATTGATCCAAATTCTATTGTCGATATCCAAATCAAGAGAATGCACGAATACAAAAGACAACAAATGAATGCACTCTGGCTCATCCACAAATACTTAGCAATTAAAAACGGTAACATTCCACAAAGACCTATCACAGTTGTATTCGGCGGAAAAGCGGCACCTGCGTATTACCAAGCAAAATGTGTCATTCATTTGATTCTCTGTTTACAACAACTCATCAATCACGACACAGACGTCAATCCATATCTTAAAGTCGTTATGATTGAAAACTACAACATTGCAAAAGCAGAAATTGCTATTCCTGCCGCAGATATTTCCGAACAAATCTCATTAGCATCAAAGGAAGCATCTGGAACTGGTAATATGAAATTCATGTTAAATGGTGCGTTAACGCTTGGAACAAATGATGGTGCAAATGTAGAAATCAAAGACTTAGTTGGTGAAGAAAACATCTATACATTTGGTAAACTTTCTGATGAAGTCATTCACTTATATAACACAAATAGCTATCATGCGGAAGATTTCTACAATAATTCGCCACTCATTCATGAAGCCGTTGATTTTATCACATCTAAAGCACTCATTACATTAGGTGACAAAAAGATGTTAACAGACCTACAAGACAATTTGATCCACAAAGACTGGTTCATGACACTTCTTGATTTAGAAGAATACTGCACGATCAAAGAAAAAGTACTCAATGATTATGAGAACCGTGATTGGTGGAAGAGAAAATCCCTAGTCAATATCGCAAAAGCTGGATTCTTTTCATCCGATCGTACGATTCGTGAATATAACAAAGATATTTGGCATTTGAAATAATAGGAGGAAGAAAAAAATGGTTATTATTGAAATGGACAATGGTGCAATGATCAAGATCGAACTTGATCCTACTGCAGCACCTATCACTGTCGCAAACTTCGAAAAGCTCGTTAAAGAAGGATTCTATGATGGGTTAACTTTCCATAGAATCATTCCTGGATTCATGATTCAGGGTGGTGATCCTCTTGGCAATGGCACAGGTGGCTCTAAAGAAACGATCAAAGGAGAATTTGCTAGCAATGGCGTACAAAACCCTCTCAAACATACACGTGGTGTAATTTCTATGGCACGTGCAATGGATCCAAATTCAGCATCTTCTCAATTCTTTATCATGCATGCTGATGCACCACACCTCGATGGGGAATATGCAGCATTCGGTAAAGTCGTTGAGGGTATGGATGTCGTTGATCAAATTGCGCATGAAAGAACAGACTTCCGTGACAAGCCACTCAACAAGGTTGTCATGAAACGCGTATATATCGCTTAATATTCTTGGTAGCTATGTAAGTAGCTACCTTTTTTTCTAGTAAAATTCCAAATTATCACGTACACTATTTCTATGTTAAATAAGATCAAGAAAATACTATTAGCCCTTGCAGCACTCGCATGTTTGCAATCTACAACACTCAATACAAAAGCAGAAGAGACACTAACGCAAGACATCTCTGCTGTCTACGCAATCGTTATGGACCGCGATACAAGCCAAATACTTTCACAAAAAAATGCCGATGAAAAAATGTATCCAGCATCCATGACAAAGCTCATGACTGCAATCATTGCAATAGAAAATTTTACAGACCTGAACCAGACGATTACGATCACACAAGAAATGCTTGCTGGTCTAGCTGAAGCAGGTGCTTCTGTTGCTGGTTTTCAAATTGGCGACACACCAACAATACAAGACATATTATACGGTATCGCTTTACCATCTGGTGCTGATGCTACAAACGCTGCAGCATATACCCTTTGTGGCAGTATTGAAGGATATGTAGAAAAAATGAACGAAAAAGCGCAAAGCATCGGTATGACTAATACGCACTTTGCCAATACAACTGGATTACATGATGAAAATCACTATTCAACAGCCCACGATATTGCTTTATTACTGCAATATTGTCTCAACAATGAAACATTTTCTACTATTTTTTCTTCACACGACTATACAACTAGTCCACTTGCATCTCATCCAAATGGCATTCTTTTAGAAAGCACTTTATTCAAAGCAGCTTCTATCAATAACTACGCAATTCCTGGCCTTATTGGCGGAAAAACTGGTTTTACGTATCCTGCAGGTCGATGCTTAGCATCGTGGGAAGATGTGCAAAATATGCACCTCATTACAGTCGTAGCCGATGCAGATGCTTACGACCCTTATTCTCCACATATTAGAGATACAGACACGATTCTCAATGCATTGCAAACATGGACAAAACAAGCTATTTTAACAAAAGACAATATCATTAAAACGATTTCTGTTACACATCCATTTGCTGAAACAGATACGATACAAGTAAAAGCTCCAGATGATTTCACACTTGATCTACCTGCAGATGACACAGTCTCTGTTACTTGTACACTTCCAGAAACTGTTTCTTCTTCCAATAAGCAACAAAATATTGAAGGGGATCTAATTGTCACAATAAACGACCAACTTGTATACAATAAAAGAATCATGGTAAAAATAAAAGCAGAAACAAATTTCATAGATAAGATTGCTAATTTCTTCAATAAGGCATGAAAAAAATCCTCTTTCGAGGATTTTTTTATACTTCTTTTTTCCATGAGCCAAAAAAATAATAAACACCACCAATTAACATAGGCATAAATCCAGCTAAGGCATCTCCCAGCCAAAAACCTTTAGGTCCCATATTCAATAACCAACCAAGTAAATACGCTAAGCCAATGCGCGAAACCATACCATCCAAAATAGCTACACATAAATTTAATTTCGAATTTCCTGATCCATTGATGATTCCAAATGCAAAGCACCATGTAGCCGCACCAATAAAGTTCAATATAACAGGCAAAATAATAATGGACGCTTCCGCCAATACCGTTGTATCTGAAGTAAACAATGCAAAAATAGCATCTGGATCAAAACGAATAACAATACTAGCTACAATAGCCAATGATAAAGCACTTGAGAACCCCCAAGCTAGTATTCTCGGAACACGTTCATATTTTTTTGCTCCTAAATTCTGTCCAACCATGCTAGCAGCTGCAGTTGTAATCGAATTTGACATAATGCCCATCATCATATTGAGCTTACCAATAATTCCAGCAATTGCACTATATACAATACCAAAAGCATTTACCCATGCTGCAACGACGGTTTGTGATATTGAAATAGCTGCTGACTGCAATGCCATCGGAATGCCTAAAGCAATGATTTTTTTCATTGTAACATTATCTGGAACAAAACGCTTCGCTGAAAAATCAAAATCAAATTCCTCTTTATGCCGAAACAAATAAAACACAGAAAATCCAAAACTAAAAGCCTGCCCAATCACAGTTGCCCATGCTGCACCTGCAATTCCCCATTTAAGTAAAAAAATG
>CALBJM010000119.1 GCA_937893225.1 uncultured Erysipelotrichaceae bacterium
CTTCTCGATAATTCATATCGTTTCCTCCTGATAAGCTATTCACATCTTTTTACAATTAATCCAAAAAAATATTGCTATAATGCTTTAAAGGAGGACCGCTTATGAAAACCGGAACTAAAGCGATTCGAAAATATATTGCATTAATTTCTGCATTCATCGTTCTACAAATCATTGGAATATTTACTTTCTTCATATTTGTGCAAGAAAAAATCGTTAATAATTCAAAGAATAATCTTTTGGTAAATGTATCCAGGCAAAGTGTACATTTAGAAGAAGTATTTGACATTCAATACCAATATTTAGAAGTCATTGCTTCGCAAATCGCAAATGCAGACACACTCATCAACAATACAACCATGAACACTTTAGCAGAATTAACAAGTCACTCAGATTTAGAACTTGCTGCACTCATAGAACCAAATGGAACAGCACATTATGACAATGGCGTAGTGAAAAACATATCTCATCGTACATATTTCCAAGAAGCTCTAAATGGCAAAAGAACATTGTCTGATCCTCTAGAAAGTAGTGTGGATCATACAACACGTGTTGTTTTAGCAGTACCAGTTGTGAAAGCAGATAATGTGATTGGCGTACTTGGTGGTTCTTATAATGTAACAAATCTATCTCACTTGTTATTTGATGATTTATTTAATGGACAAGGATATTCTTTGATCATTGATCCTGAAGGAAACGTTATCACTTGTGATAATAGTGATAAATTTCAACAAGGAGATAATATCTTTGAGACCTTTAAAAACAATATCACGCGCGTTAAACAAAATATTTTAGATGACTTTACAAACGAAACTGAAGGCTTTATCAGTTTGGATACAACAAGTAATAATCAAACAGACCACTATCTTGCCTATACACCGCTTGGCATGAATGATTGGATCGTAGGATATGTAGTTCCTGTTTCTGTTGCACAAGATGCATATACATTTATTGAAGAATATGAAACACTATTTATTAGTGTATTTACATTGCTTGTATTGGTATTGATTTTATTTATTTTGCGCATCAATCGAAAAGAAAAAATAGAACTCTTACACAATGCACAAACAGACGCTTTGACAGGCCTTTTCAATAAAAATTATACGCAAAAATCCATTGATGCATATTTAAGTACGCACGATACAAATAACTGTTTTATCATCATTGACTCTGATAATTTTAAGCATATCAATGATACTTATGGACACTATGCAGGAGATATTGTACTCAGTACGCTTAGTAAAACATATCGAGAGAATTTTAGAAAAGAGGATATCGTAGGCAGAATTGGTGGAGATGAATTTGTCATATTAATGACAGATGTACCAAATACAGATATTGTTGAAGAAAAACTAACAAACTTGATTCAAAAAGTACATGCTATATCTCTACAAGAAATACAAAATGACAAATTAACCATTAGTATTGGTGCCAGTATGTCTCCATCTAATGGAGATAACTTCATGAAACTCTATCAAAATGCGGATACTGCTCTCTATGAAACAAAACACATTTCAAAAGACGGCTTTACGATTCACAAATGACACACTCAAAGAAAAACAGGGAAACCTGTTTTTCTTTGATATTGTTACAAAATATCGATATTTCACGGTATATAATACATATAAGTCTAGGAGAAGAACATATGAAAAAACAACTACTTATATCCATATTGACTCTCAGCATGATTGGCTGCTCCTCTACTACCGCCTCTACAAAAACTGTAAAGCTTGATCCTGAAAATCCTGTAAAATTAAAAATTTGGCACTATTATAATGGAGCAACACAAGCTGAATTTGATACACTCTGCGACACATTTAACAAAACAGAAGGAAAAGAAAAAGGCATATTCGTTGAAGGCTATTCCCAAGGTTCTGTTTCTGACTTAGAAGATGCTGTAGTTGCTGCGGCAGATAAAGAAGTAGGTGCAGATGAATTGCCGAATATTTTCTCCACCTATGCAGATACTGCATATTCTATTCAAGACAAAACACAATTTGTAGACTTATCTCAGTATTTCACAAAAGAGGAATTAGACACATATGTTGACTCCTTTATTCAAGAAGGTTATATCAACAATGATGACAAATTGTATGTATTCCCTATCGCAAAATCTACAGAAGTATTTCTCATTAATAAAACAGACTTCGAACCATTCGCAAAAGAATGCAATATTACAGAAGACGATTTCAAAACGATGGAAGGCATCACGAAAGTCGCAGAGCAATACTACGAGTGGACCGACGCACAAACACCAAATATTCCAAATGATGGAAAAGCTTTCTATGGTAGAGACTCCATGTCAAACTATTTTGTCATAGGCCTCAAACAACTCGGAACAGACATCTTTTCTATAGATGCAGACGGAAATCCACAAGTCAATTTACCAAAAGATAAACTCAAGCGCCTATGGGACAACTTCTATGTTCCATATGTCAAAGGCTATTTTGCTGCAGTTGGTAAATTTAGAAGTGATGATGTCAAGACAGGTACGATTTTAGCCTATACAGGTTCTAGTAGTTCTGCTATGTATTTTCCTGATACTGTAGAAACTGATGAAACTTCAAGGCCTATCGAATATGATATATTCTCTGCACCAATTTTTTCTGATGGAAAGGATGTCGTTGTACAACAAGGTGCAGGCATGGTCGTAACTAAGAGTAGTGAGGAAGAGGAATATGCCTCTTCAGTATTCTTAAAATGGTTTACACAAGCAGAAAATAACCTTAGTTTCACCGCTGCTAGTGCATATCTCCCTGTACAAAAGAAAGCCTTTGACAGTCAAGCACTCGAAACGACAATCGCCGATAACAACTTAAATGTACAACAAAAAACAAAGGATATCGCAACATTCGTCATGGATGACAAATCTATAGTCAACGACGGCTACACAATGATACCATTCAAACAAGCCTATGCAGCAAGAAAGATACTAGACTACAATCTTATCGACAAAGCACAAACAGACAAGCAAGCTATCGATCAAGCCATACAAAATGGAACAAGCAGAGAACAAGCACTATCTAATTACACCAATGATGCAACATTTGAAGAATGGTACACATCTTTCAAAGACGCATTACAGGAAACGATTACCCAATGACAACAAAGAAAAAGAAAAAAATATCCCTTGCACTATTAATTATCATACCCCTGATATCCATTGCTTTGGTACAGGGGCTTTTACCATTGGGCATTCTAAATTCTCTAGATGTAAAATCCACATTAGAAACAAATGCAATCGATGATGATGCACACAAAGTCAAAACACATGCAGAAACGCTTACCACAGAAATGGTGACACAATGGGAAACCATTTCTGATGAAAGCACAACACTGAATACAAAGCTCAAAGAAATATTAGATGAAAACAATACCGATATTTCTACTTTTTTAACGAATCAAGATTTACAAAACCAATACTTATCCGCAATCTATAGCACTTTTCTCAACTATACCCAAGACTCCACAGCTTCAGGTTCTTTTATCATTTTAGCAAATACTGCTAACACGGCACACCCTGCAACATACAATGGCTTTTTCTTGCGTGACTCTGATCCAGAAAAGCGAACATCTTCTAATACAGACCTTTTACTAACGAAAGGCAATACCTCTCTAGCTCAACAAAGCAACACCGCATTAGATGTTTGTTGGACAACAAAATTCAATTTCAAAGGTAATGGCAATAGAAAAAGCGATAACTTCTTTTATCAACCATATGTATATGCATCCAAACACACAGAGGAAGACCTATCTAGACTAGGTTATTGGTCTACGCCCTTCATTCTAGAAGACAACTACCAAGACAATCACAAAATGATAACGTATTCTTTGCCTTTAGCATATGAAGGAAAAGTATATGCAGTATATGGCGTAGAAGCTAGCTTAAGTTATATATCTGGTTCATTAAACGAAAACGATCTAGAAAGTGGCAATAGTAGTTATATTCTTGCATTAGACAAAGGTGACGGGTCCTACGACGTTTTACAATCCAATGGTGTTCTTTATTCTGCAAATATTGATGCATCAACATTGTATCTTTCTAGCACAGATAAAAAGAATCTATTTCTTGTCACAAATGACACAAATGAATCCCAAAATATTTATGCGCTCATTAGCCCACTACATATCAATTATTCCAATATTCCCTATAAAGACACAAATTGGGTCATTCTTGGATTAGTGACTGAAGACTCAATTTTCGGACTAGGAGAACACCTCTATAGCACGATATCTTTAGCAATTGTAGCTTGTTTGATTCTCTCTTTGCTGCTTGCTATTATTCTTTTTAATGTGATTTCTGATCCAGTACAAAAGCTTATGCGCTCAATCAGTCATGGTCGAGATGGCTTAAAAAAATATACAACTTCAAATATCAAAGAAATCGACCAATTACATGACGTCATAGAAGAACTCAGTGAAACAGAATATAGGCAAACCGAACAACTATCTGAAGAAAAAGAACGACTCCAAATTGCCATGACGTCTACAAACGACATGTTCTTTACGTATGATTATGGCAATGACTCTCTCAATATCGTCAATTTCAACGGTATAAATCGTTTCTATCCTGCAAATGACACAACCTACTTACAATACATACACCCTGTAGATAGAAAAAAACTACTCACACTTCAAAAAAAGAAATACCCATCTTTTTCTATTGAAGTACGCTATAAAGAAAACAAAGAAGCAGAATACATATTTGTGCGTATCAGTGGGAAATTTGTAGGCAATAAAGTCATTGGCTCTGTACGAAATATCAATGACAAAAAGCTACTCGAACTCAAAAAAGAAATGCAACAAATTCTGGATGCAACGACACTATTTTACAAATACTTACCTGGCATTCAAAAAATTCAAGAAATGCGTGAAACAAACCCTGACGGTCTTTGTATATTATTGGATATTGACCATTTTCACAAAATCAACGAAGACTATGGACTATGTTTCGGAGACATTCTTTTAGAAGAACTCTCCAGAAAAGTCACAAAAGAATTTTCTGGACTAGATGCACTATTCATTCGTAGTGGCCCTGATAGATTTCTTATATGGATACATGGAAGCACAATAGAAGAAATTCAAAAACGCATACCAACCATTCAATCTCATTTTTCTTCTCTTGTTTCCATACCATTCCTATCTTTTACAACTTCTATCGCAAAAGCAGATGCAACTTCTATATTTGAAGACACAATAGCTGAAGTATGTGCAACTAGAGACTATGCTAGAAAACACGGTATAAAAATATGCGAATATAATGCAACTATCCCTACTGCAGAAGTCAATTTCAAATCCGATGAAATTGCTTCTCTATCAGGTTTAAGTGATATGTCTCTTTCTTCTTTGACACTCAATTTATACTCCCATACAGAAAATATTTCTGTGACAAATGATGTCTTAGCAATGAAGATCCATGAAAAATACAAAATAGATAATTTCTTAGTCTTTAAATTTCAAAGAGACTATCTATCCATAATCTTGGATTATATTTGGAAAGATGAAAAACACTATCTGCAACACGTCAAAAATATCACACAAGTCGATCTAGATGCCATTATGAAAATCATTGGCACACAAAACATACTCACATTTAATAAAAGTATGCATAAATACGCAATGTTTTCTCTCATTCCAGAAAACACAGAAGGATTGTGGATTCCTATCATAGACAATGCCAACTTTGCGGGATTTATACTTTTATCTGGCATCGATCCAGAAATTTTACACAATGAGCAATCAGAAAAAGAATTATCTGAATTTGCATCTATCATTTCTAGCGAAATCATAAAGAATCTGCATGATATTTCCGCAAAAGCAAAAAGTGATTTTCTCGCAAGAATGTCTCATGAAATTCGTACACCTATGAATGGCATTATAGGTATGACAGAAATTGCGCTAAACAAAGACATTACTGAGCAACAACGCTTAGAATACTTAGAAAAAGTGAAAATTTCTTCTAACTATCTACTATCTTTACTAAACGATATTCTAGATATGGCTAAAATCGATTCTGGGAAAATGGAACTTGCTTCGAAAAATTTCAATCTAGATTCCCTTATTGCAGACTTGCATCCTATCTTAGATACTAGATTCGCAGAAAAAAAGCAAACGTTTGAAATTCATAGGAATTACATAAACAAAACATTTATAGGAGACAAAATCAGACTCTCACAAATTCTTATCAATCTTCTAGGAAATGCCAATAAATACACACAAGAAAACGGAACGATTTCTCTCACGATTCAAGAAGAATCCCATACTGATACTTCTACATTAACATTTCTTGTAAAGGACAATGGTATAGGCATATCAGAAGAAGACCAAACTAGAATTTTTGAATCTTTTGAACAAGCACATAACACCGCAAGCAATGGTACTGGCCTTGGACTAGCTATATCTTCTCGCTTAGTGCATATGATGGGAAGTAGGATCAACTTGCAATCTACTTTACACAAGGGATCAACATTCTCCTTCACAATTTCTCTAAAACGCGTTGAAGAAGAAAAGCTTACAGAAATTCATGCAGCACAACACAAAACACACTTTCCAAACTGTAGAGCTCTAGTTGCTGAAGATAATGCTCTCAATGCAGAAATCATCACCATTATTCTACAAAGCTATGGAATTACAGTCGATATCGCTAAAAATGGACAAGAAGCACGCACCACATTTGCAAATTCTACAACGCATTACTATGACATCATCTTCATGGACATTATGATGCCAATCATGAATGGCTTAGAAGCCACAAAAGCAATTCGTTCTCTTCAAAGAAAAGACAACAACATTCCAATTTATGCAATGAGTGCAAATGCATTTGTAGAAGACGAAAAGAATTCTATTGCTGCAGGTATGAATGGACACTTATCTAAACCAATCAACACCGAAAATCTTTTAGATGTATTGAACAAAGAACTAAAATAAAGCATGTACTATGGACAATTTGTCTCATATACATGCTTTTCTTATATGTTTGGTACAAATAAATTGGACATATCCGTATTTTCTAATTTCAACAACTCAATTTTTTTCTCTATTCCACCGGCATATCCTGTTAAACTACCATGTGTTCCTACAACTCTATGGCAAGGAATAATAATGGAAATGGGATTATGTCCAACTGCTCCACCCACTGCCTGTGCAGACATTTTTGGAATATGCCTAATTGATGCAATCTGTTCGGCAATTTCTCCATATGTCATTGTCTTCCCATAGGGAATCGTAAGCATGATTTCAGCTACCCTTTTTCTAAAAGTCGTACCTGTAATCAATATTTCCGGCATAAAATCTGGTTCTTTCCCACGAAAATAGATATCCAACCATTCCACTGTTTTCTCAAATAACGCAAGCCTTTTTTCTATACACTTTTCTTTGATATTTCCCAAAAAATATTTTTGCCCGTCAAACCACAAACCAATAAGCGCTTCGCCATCACTTGCCATTGTCATTTTTCCAATAGGCGAATTATATTGCCATGTATATATCATATTCAACCTCAAACTATTTATTGTTTACGCGCTTCTTTTTCTTATGATTAACATTGTTTTTTGGCGCATAATCTTTCATTTCTGAAATTGCTCCACCAGCTACAGCCCAAAAATACAAACTAGCCACACTACAATACGGACTCAATCTTCTCCGATATTTTTCAAACAACTTGCGATCAATTTTTCTATGATGATATACCATACGCATACCTCGTTGTATCGCAAGATCATCATAACTTAAAATATTTGGCCTTTGCATGCAAAACAACAAAATCATTTCAGCAGTCCATACACCAACACCATGCAATGAAGATAATTCTTGTATCACTTCTTCATCGCTCATTATTTGAAGACTCTCGATAGAAAAACTACCATCTTCTATCTTTTCTGAAAATTCAGTAATATACGCAGCCTTTTTAAATGTCATGCCAAATGCCTGTAATTCTTCAATTCCTGCTTGGCTTATCGTACGTGCATTTATTTCTCCTAAAGCATCTTTTAATCTTTGCCAAATTGTATTTTGCGCCTTGGTTGAAATTTGTTGTCCAATGATATGATGAACAACAGAAGAAAACAAATCCGTATCGACTGTACGCTCTATCATGCCAATCTTATCGATAACTTCTCCAAGTTTTTTATCCTTTTGCTTTAAATATGCAATTTCTTTTTGTCCGTATTCAAAATACATAATACGCTCTACCTTTTACAAAATGATTATTGATTATCAAATACTATCCTATTATAAAAAAGAGATGCTCTAAATGCACCTCTAATCATTGATAATCTCCACCAGAAACACCTAAATACTCTTCTAATGTTTCATCAGGTGAAATATTATACATCGCAGTTGCACTCGCTACTCCTACATAACGATAATGCCATGGTTCAAAGGAATAGCCTGTAATACTCTCTTTACCCTTAGGATAACGAAGAATAAAACCATATTCATGGGCATGTGCATACAACCACTGCCCTTCTACTGTATTTTCCATACTTTGATTAAAAACGGTTGCTTGATCATGGTCTCCTATATCTGCAGCCAACCCAGTTTGATGATCAGAATAACCAGGTCTAGATGAAATCGCATCTGCTCTAGCAACACCATAACGAGAAACATAGCCGCTATACAATTGATCTTGATAACGTGCACTACGATATCCAGAACACGTAACCAACGTTACACCTTCTTGACTAGCAGCCGCAAACATCGTTTCCATAGCTGTTGCCGCTTCATCACGCATCAACCATCCTGCTGTATTGAGTGTATTAACTACACGTAAGTCCGATGGCTCATAATCATATGGCAAAGCATGTTTTTTATTTGCTACAGCCAATATATCCGTATAGTTCTCAATGACATTGCTTGTCACAGGTGTTGGTTCTGGCGTACTTTCGACAACTGGTGTAGGAGTTGGCTCCTCTGTTGGAATTGGAGTAGGTGTTGGCGTTTCACTAGGTGTTGGCGTAGGAGATGGGGTTGCGGTAGATTCTACTTCTTTCTTTTTTGCTTTCTTCGCTATAGAAGCAGCTTTTTCTTGTTTTGCGTTTTGTTGATTTACAAAATATGTACAAACACCTACGCCAAGAAGAGCAATCATCATACATAATGCAATCAAAATTTTTGTTTGTTTTGGGAGTTTTCTTTTTTTCATAACTGAATTATAACTGATATGTGTAAAAGAAAAAAGTGAAGAATCGCATAATACGCATATTCTTCACTAAAAATGATATTTTAAAACAGCCCTTGAGACATCATCGCATCCGCAACTTTTAAGAAGCCAGCGATATTTGCTCCCTTGATCAAATCATAGCCAAAGCCATATTCTTCTGCACATTTTGCAGATTCATTATGAATAGAAGTCATGATTGCCTTTAATTTTGCATCTACTTCTTCACTTGTCCAAGACAATCTTTCTGCGTTCTGACTCATTTCCAAAGCAGAAACTGCTACACCACCAGCATTTGCTGCCTTAGCTGGTCCAACAATAACACCATGTTCCTGTAAATATGCAAGAGCTTCATTTGTTGCTGGCATATTAGCACCCTCAAAATAGTACTTACCACCATTTTCAACGATTTCTTTAGCTTCTTCCATACCAACTTCATTTTGCGTAGCACAAGGAATATATACATCTGCCTTAACTTCGTATGGCTTCTTTCCTTCAAAGAATTCACAGCCAAATTTTTCAGCATACATTTTAATATTTGCATTCTTACTTGCACGCATTTCCAACAAATAAGAAATCTTCTCATCTGTTGTAATGCCTTCGGGATCATAAACATATCCATTGTGTCCAGAAATCGTTACTACTTTTCCACCAAGTTCAGCAATCTTTTTACAAGCTCCCCAAGCTACATTTCCATACCCAGACAAAACAAATGTCTTTCCTTTGATTGTGTCTGATTCATGTGCAAATACATTTTCTGCATAATACAAAACACCATAACCAGTTGCTTCAGGACGAATCAAGGAACCACCATAACTCAATGGTTTACCTGTCAAAACACCATTATCCCAAGAATCTCTAACTCTTCTATATTGGCCAAACAAATATCCGATTTCTCTTCCACCTACGCCAATATCACCTGCAGGTACGTCTGTATTAGGACCAATGTGTCTCTGCAACTCTGTCATGAAAGCCTGACAAAAGCGCATAATTTCTGCATCGCTCTTTCCATGAGGATCAAAATCACTTCCCCCTTTACCACCACCAATTGGCAAAGTTGTCAAAGAATTCTTAAAAATTTGTTCAAAGCCTAAGAACTTTAAAATAGAAAGATTAACAGACGGATGAAATCTAAGACCACCCTTATATGGGCCTAATGCACCATTAAACTGGATACGATATCCACGATTAACATGTGGTTTACCCGCATCATCTACCCAAGCTACACGGAACATAACTTGTCTTTCTGGTTCTACAAGTCTTTCAAGCAAAGCTGCTTTTTCATATTCTGGATGCTTGTCTACGACTGGTGCAATAGAAGTCAAAACTTCTGTAACTGTTTGTAAAAATTCAGGCTGATCAGGATTTTTCTTTCTTGTTTCTTCAATTACTCGATCTACGTATGCGCTCATATGCTTTCTCCTTTAAACGGGTATATTTTATACCTATCTATTTTCTATGAAAAGTTTTCGTGAACTGAAAATAATTTCAAAACTATCTTTTTTTATGATTTTTTGAAACTCTTTCATTTTCCCAATACTTCTTGAATTTGTTCCAACGTCACTGGTCCTTGACGCAATATTGATATTTCTTTTTTTGTACAATCAATGATCGTACTTGCTTCTCCAAAGGAAACGGAACTTTCTACCATACCATCTAATAATGGACAATGCTTTTCAATTTCATCCAAATTTGTACAAACCTCTTCCCCAGACTGATTTGCACTTGTCATAAATACAGGACATCCCAATTCACAAATAATATCTTTCAACAAATCACTCGTTGCCATACGAATTGCCAATGTTTCCATACCTCCATTGACATAGAAAGGCACGCTCTCTTTTTTTTGTAAGATAAATGTCACTGGTCCAGGCATAAATGCACGAATCAATTTTTCACTACGTGCATCCACTTCACAAATACTTTTGATTTGTTCTTCATCTGCACACATAATTGGAAATGCTTTTGTTGCTGGACGCTTTTTCACATCACGCAGCTTCTCTTGTGCACTTTCATGATCATATCTACAACAAACTCCATACACTGTATCTGTCGCAATAGAGATGCAACCATCATTTTGCAACACATTTGCAATTTCTTTAACTTCATTCTGTTTAAATCTTCTCATATTTCAACTCCCTATTCTGCTTTTAACACATATAAACGAGACTGGAAATCCGAATTTCTACCAGTATATGTCTCCTCATTCTCACCACAAGATGCATCACTAACAACTAATCCAGCCTGCATCAATTCATCCCCATACACTGTATACTCATGTAAAGAAACATGATATGCATATTCCGGATCCAATCCACACAATTTGATTCTCTCAAATGGTGCCATCACTCTCTGCAAGATTCTATAGTATCCAACAATTGCCGTCTTTCTATCGGAAGATACGACCATCCATGCCATCGTATTGCCTTCAAATGGTGAGGCAAGTCTATAGAATGTCCCATATTGCAATAACGCACGATATTCTTTCATAAATTTGATTTGTTCACAAATTTCTTGCTTCTCATTTTCTGGTAATTTTGACAAATCTAACTCATACCCAAACGCACCAAAACAAGCCACATTAAAGCGTGTATTTAATGGTGTAATTCGTTTCAATTGATGATTCGGCACTGCAGAAACATGTGCACCAATGGAAGAAAGTGGGTAACACATCGTTGTTCCATATTGAATATACATTCTTTCGACCGCATCTGTATCATCAGAACACCAACACTGCGGCGCATAATACAACATGCCCGCATCAAACCTTCCTCCACCACTACTACAAGACTCAAACAATACATTCGGATATGCCTGCATCAACATTTCATACAAATGATACACGCCTAACATATATGCATGTGCCACACGCCCCTGTTCTGCACCTTCTACTCTAGAAAACACTTCTGTCATTGAACGATTCATATCCCACTTCACATAATTGATATTTGCATCACGGAACACACGATCCAAACTTTCAAATATATATTCCACAACTGCAGGATTACTAAAATCTAGCACATATTGATTTCTACCATGACAAGCATGATACGCCGGATCACACATTACCCATTCAGGATGTGCACGATACAAATCACTATCATGATTTACCATTTCTGGTTCGATCCATATACCAAACAACATACCATTATCATGTACTAATTCAGATAGGCCTTTAATGCCATTGGGCAATTTATTTGTATTCACGTACCAATCTCCTAGAGAAGAAGTATCATCATTACGTTTTCCAAACCAACCATCATCCAGTACAAATAACTCAACACCCATTTTCTTTGCTTCATGAATAATTGGCAAAAGCTTTTCCTCACTAAAATCCATATAAGTTGCTTCCCAATTGTTCACCAAAATTGGACGAACTCTATCTCTCCATACACCACGCACTAAACGCGATTGAAAAATATGGTGATATGTTTGTGATAAAGCATTTAATCCACCATCAGAGTAAACTAAAACAGCTTCAGGTGTGACAAAACTCTCATTTTTATGTAATGTCCAAGAGAAATTCTCTGGATGTATGCCCATAGTCAAACGCGTAACTTCGTGATTATCTACTTCAACTTGTCCTAAAAAGCTACCACTATATAACAATGCACAACCTATTGCCTCACCTTGATTTTCATCTGTGTGATATCTCTTTAAAACCATAAATGGATTATATTGATGAGAAGAATTTCCACGCATAGAATACACAGCTTGGATCCCATGCATTAACTTTCTCCACTCGATATGTCTTTCTCTGCACCAAGCACCTGTTAATTCCAACATTTCATAATCACTATCAGGCAGATCCAAAGAAACAGACATGCATCTACGCAAACAAATCGTGGAATTCCCATGGTGTATAAATTGCACGTGTCTAGCAATAATTGGCATATCTTCATATACAGAATAGTATAAAATCATATCTGTATTGGTATGTGCTTCATGTAAAGTTACTTCCAATGTAGTCGCTTCAGCATCATCTTCTACATATAATGCTGGCAAACCATCAATGCTATGTTTTCCAGAATATATTACATGGGAAACATACACATACGCATTTACAGAACTACCATTTTCGTGACTAATAGTGAAAGCAGGATAGCGCATATCACCATGCCCAAAAGATGGATATTCTTGTTTTAAATGTTCTAATGAAAAGCGCATGTTTCCTTCAAATGTATATGGTGCCATCGCACGCTTTTTCATCTCTAATAGCTCATCAAAGCTCTCTTTATCACGTAACTTTTTTCCAAAGTACAATTGTCCTAAAGAACCATTTTCTAGAACTTTAAAAATGTAACTCACTTGTAGATTATATATGTGAAATGTATTTGTATTTTTATGAAAAACAATTGGCATAAAACACCTCTTCTAAACATATACATATTACTACCGCAACAATGGAAAATGCTATAATGTTTCGCAAAAGAGGAAAACACATGCACATTATCATAAAACGATTCAACGAACTCACAACGCAACAACTCTATCAAATCTATAAAGCACGCGTAGACGTATTTGTCGTAGAACAAAACTGTCCATATCATGAAATTGATGACTACGATCCAACTTCCATACATATCATGGGATATGATAACGACCAACTCGTTAGTTACCTACGTGTTCTACCACCACACGCAACATTTGATACGGCATCGATTGGAAGAGTCCTATCCCTTGTTCGACACAAGCACTATGCACAAACCCTCTTAAAAGAAGGCATACAAGTAGCACAAACTGCATTTCATGCAGATACAATTACAATCGAAGCACAAACGTATGCACGCTCCCTTTATGAAAAGCTCGGTTTTGTTCAAACTAGCGCACCATTTTTAGAAGACGGCATTGAACACATCCAAATGCAATACAAAAACACTTTACAAATACAAAACAAAGAAGATAATAAAACCAAGAAATGAGGTATAAATATGTATTATTTAGACATGCACT
The DNA here is from genome assembly GCA_937893225.1 of uncultured Erysipelotrichaceae bacterium. Classification (GTDB taxonomy): domain Bacteria; phylum Bacillota_I; class Bacilli_A; order Erysipelotrichales; family Erysipelotrichaceae; genus Bulleidia. The sequence goes on from CALBJM010000119.1 coordinate 14,108, forward strand.
GTGACACGATTACACACTTATTACGCTGTGCAGACGAAGGAAAACCATCGTCCCTTAGAACAAATGATGCACATATTGATCTACAAAGAATGCAGAAAGCAAACTATCTGCTTCAAAATTTTGCGGTATTCACACCACTAGGACACGTTGACAACCCAATGGCATTTGCTTTACGTGCCATTGACAAATACTATGAAGAAATTGATCAAAATACAGATATCATTCGTCCAATCTATTCTTATGCAGACATTGAAAAAAACAAAGATGAAGGCTATATGAGTGCTATGTTAACATTGGAAGAAGGCGCAGTTGTTAATAATGACCTACGTATTCTACACGACTTTTATCGACTCGGCGTAAGAATGATCACACTCACATGGAACTATGAAAACGGTATTGCTTTTCCTAACTTTACACCAAGCAAAGACACAGATAGCTATGCAATGCTGCGCCAAATAAATACAACAGATGGACTAACAGACTTTGGTAAAGCGTATGTCAAAGAATGCAACAAATTAGGCATCATTGTAGATGTCTCTCACTTAGGTGACAAAGGGTTCTGGAACGTCATTGCCCTTAGCACACAACCTATCGTAGCTTCACACTCTAATGCACGTGCAATTTGCTCTGTCGCAAGAAACATGTCAGATGAAATGATCTTAGCATTACACAAAAATGGCGGTGTCATGGGCATGAACTTTTGTGATGACTTTATTAGCGATGACAGTAATGGCAGCGTTGAAAATATCATCAAAGAACTCGGCTGTATCGATAATATTGGTCTAGGCTCAGATTTTGATGGTATCTCCACGCGAAAAGAAATGGAAGAATGCGGAAAGATCACAATGTTATCAGACGCTCTAAAGAAACATGGATATACCCAAGAAGAAATCGAGAAGATTTGTTATAAAAATTCTCTAAGAGTTTATAAAGAAGTACTCAAATAAAAATCCACCAAACAGTGGATTTTTATTTTATGAAATTCTCTATGATATTTTCATACTCTTTTTCATGCTTTGCATATGATGAACAGTGATTTGCATCTGGATAAATATGCACAGATATATTCGGAAAATGCAAATCTCTTATATTTTTACTCACTGCAACATTACAAAAGAAATCTAAATCTCCATGAAATATAAGAATTGGCATTGCTGCAGACTGTATAGATGACAAAGCATTCACACTTTTCAAATCTGTTTTCATCAACAATTTAACTAAACAATTTAAAGATGGCAAAAAAGGAAATTCTGGAAGATGGATATTTCTTTTCGCAAAATCTTTTAACTCTGCATATGGTTCTAGAAAAGGAGAATCCGCAATGATGCCTGATACAATATCATTAACAGAAGATGCAACCATTAACACAGTTGCTGCTCCCATGGAAGTTCCATACAAATAAATAGGTAGCTCCTGCTTATCTTTTGCCCACATCACCCAATCATGGATATCTTTTCTTTCATACAAGCCAAAAGTTACATATTTTCCTTCACTTTTACCACCAGCACGCTCATCCATAATCAACAAATCACAATTCTGTTGCTCATAAAACCAAATTGCTAACTTTGAAAAATCCACATACCATGGACTTTTCCAACCATGGCACATAACAACTAACTTATCATGACCCTCTTTATGAAAATACCTGCCATACAATTGCAACCCATCAAATGACTCTATCCTCACCTCTTCCATTGGATAGCTTAAAATTCGATTCTTTCTCTGCTCTAAAATACTTGCATATCCATCTGGCATGAACTTTTCCATATCCACTTTGATTTTCCTAGAAAAAACATATAAGAAAAACAAATAGATTACTAGCCAATACACGACAAACAATACTAATAAAACGATCATAAAATGCATATCACAAATACCACCTAACTAGAAAGAGGCCGATACTTCAGCCTCTCATACTTAATTCTTTCTCAATTTCTTTATTGTTATCAAGCCTGTAGCAGCCACCAAGCATCCGATTACATACAACGGAATATTTGTTTTATCACGCGTGTCAGGGGCATTTGACTTCTTACTAGTTTCTGTCCCAGTTGTTGGATTTTCTGGTGTATCACTCGTTCCTGGATTTTCTGGTGTTGGTGTTGGATTTTCTGGTGTATCTGTTGGTTCGCTAGGCTTTATATTATCTACTTTTGTTCTCCAAACCTGTGCACCATAGAATGGATTAGCTGTACCGATTACTAAGTAACCAGGTGTTTCAGTAATAATACGCAAACCATGGTTATAACGATCTCCAAATCCATTTGTTGTTAATGTAGCTACATTGACATTACCATTATCATCTTGTGTAATTTCATAGAAATCAAATCCAGCTTCAGAAGTTTTCATATATTCTAAACATGTATGCAAATATCCTAGATTTTCAGAAGTCGTAAAGGAAATCAACATTTGATACATCGCTTTTATATCTTCAGGCAGTTTAGAATTATCAATCAACTTTTCTAACTTTTCATGAATATAATCATATAATTTTATGAAATCTTCAGAAATGCTCTTATTCAACATTTCTCTTAACTCTCTCAATGCTGCATTGATTTGTTCTAGTTCAGACAATACATCTTCCGATAGATTTGTTTCAATAGAACCATTCATAATAGCTTCAACCAATTGGTTTGTCTGCTCTTCACTTAATGACACAGGTGTGTAAGATGTAATTTGATCATCTTCCATCTCATACGTAGCTACTGGTTGTTCCTGATTCAATTCATCCACAATTTGGTTAACAAGTACTCTTGCTTCATCTTCTGTAATATCTATATCTGCAGCATTTGTAGAAACTTCAGATGTTGAACGAGAAGTGAACATCAATTTCACGAGAACGAGAATGTAATTTAATTGACTCTTCCATTCATCTTGTGACATGTTCAACAATTCCCCATTTACCATTTGTGCAATGCAATGTGTCAAAGAAGTTTCATCCACTGTAGAAAGATACATTTTATCTGCAACGACGTTTGTCATCCATGTATATTGGTTCATATGCGATGCATAACCAGAACCAATACCTGTTAAACTTGTTGGAAACATTTTTGTTGAATCCCCAACTACCATTTGCATATTTTCATTATGATCCATACGATATAAATTAACAGATTGCTTCAAATTCTTAGCAAGCATCCTAAATGACTTATTTGTAAGAATATCTGTTAAAGAATAATTGACATCATTATATTCGCCAATATACAAATAATCCCCATAAACCTGTAAAGTTGCTGCACCAGAAGCTGTTCTTTCCGGATCAATACCAAATGTATAACGTGCACCATCATTGGTATTCCCAATAACTGGTGTCCATGTCCATGCATTAGGATCATTTACTTCGCCTACTGTAGGATCATATACACCCTTTACTACCGCAAAAGGCTGTTCCTTTGTACCATCTTTTGCTTTTCCGCTCACGATAGAAGTATAAATCGTATTCTCACCATACTGAACGATTTGGTAAAGACCACCTCCTCCTTCACTATCTGTACGATTTACTGCAGGATAATCAAATAAATTTTGTTGGTTAGCAATTGTTGTAAAACTACCATGCAACGTATCCAAGTTTGTTTCCATGAAGTCAGCATTAACTTCCTTAGGATCTTTCGCTGCCATGATCGTAGCTCCAAAAGGTTCCCCTTGTGTTGTATCAGCTAACCCACCAGCAAGTAACCATTCTTCTTTAGTGCCATCTGCTTTTGTTGCTACAAATGTATCAATTGCACGTGTCGATGTAAATACATTTTGCGTATTCAAAGCACGATATCCATCTGTACTCACGCACTGTGCAACTTTCACTAATTTATCTGTACTTGGATCAAGTTCATAAACACATGGAACACCATTTTGATACGAGATTTCATAATTTATCGCAACGCTTGGATCATTTGGAATCTGTATACCATACAATGACTGTCCAGCCATTGCCTTTCCATCAGAAACCAAACCAACAAAATATAATTTCCCGTTATATTTCGTTGCTGACCTAAAAATCGGTACACCATCACACTTTCCTTGAGTATAGAGTGTTCTAGACATCAAAATTTTTGTTTCGCCTGTCTTAATATTGAATTTCAAAAATACGGATCCTGCAGGAATGCCATCATCCTCTTTTCCTTTGTTCAATTTACCATTGAACATCACATCTACGACAGCTTTTGCAACTTCTGCACTCGCCCCAAACTGCGTTACGGAACGTTCTACTTGAGAATATGCACTTAGCGCACCATACATCGTTCCCATATACACCCAATCTCCATAGGTTTCTGCACAATATGTATAGGACTGAACGCTATCAGCATTATCTGATAAGCCGTCTGTGTTTTCTGAAATTTGCAAAGGACTTGTATAATCTACAATACCATCCTTAGTCTCCGTTCCACTATTTTTATGTGAAACTTTTTCAAACACATATTGTCCATCTTGTGTCGTATACGTATGCGGAAATGTAGTCTCTTCAGCTACCAAAGCATATGTTGAGCAATTCAAGCCCAAAAACATAGCCATGAAAAATGATAATACCTTTTTCATACTATTCTCCCCTCTATGGTGAAATATTATAACGTGAAAAATCAAACAGTTTGTCTAACTTTGAACACGATATAAAAGTTCATAACGATTTTCAGCTGGGTTTTTAACATAATTTCACAAATATTTCACATTTCTAAATTTTCATTATAAATATCATGCCATTTCCACATAGAATGCTCTATACTTTATCTATGAGAAAAAAAATAATTATAACGATTGCATGTATTTGTGGAGGTGCATTATCCATAGCATTATCTTATGCATGGTTCTCTTCTGCAAACTTTGCCATCAACAAATACGCAAT
>CALBJM010000120.1 GCA_937893225.1 uncultured Erysipelotrichaceae bacterium
AACAGATTCAAGTGCATGAAGAACTTTTTGCTTACGATCTTCTTCATCTTTGTAAAGATGGAAATTCTGTAAACCTTCTGAAACAATATAATCAATTGTTGCTCTTTCATTCAGGGAAGCAGCTGGATCTTGGAATACCATCTGCATATTACGAATAACCCAACGTGCATCATCTTTAGAAATCTTCCCGTTGATTTTCTTACCCATGAAATACACATCCCCACTAGAAGTAGGATTGATACGAATGATTGCACGACCAATTGTAGTTTTACCAGAACCTGATTCACCAACAAGAGAAAATGTTTCGCCTTTGTAAACATCAAAGTTCACATCGTGAACAGCACGGAATTCTTTTTTTCCGTTATGGAAAGTTACAGCTAAATCTCTAACTTTCAGTAAGATTTCTCTGCCATTTTCATCTTTTTCTAGGACAGGATTTTGTAATGTATCAGCCATTTAATGTACCTCCTGTTCTGAAATAACTTCCTGCATTCTTTGATGAAGTGTTCTAACTTGTAATGGTGGTTCTACCTTTGGTGCTCTTGGATCTAATAACCATGTCTTAGCATAATGTGTATCAGATACTTTGAACATTGGAGGTTCTTCTTCAAAGTCAATTTCCATTGCATAATCAGAACGAGGTGCAAAAGCATCACCTTTGATTTCATCATAAAGACTTGGTGGAGTACCATGTATTGCATATAATGGTTCTCCTTTAATACCTAACTGTGGTAATGAACTTAATAATCCCCAAGTATATGGATGTTTAGGATTATAGAAAATTTCATCAACATTACCATATTCAATAATTTGCCCAGCATACATAATAGCTACACGATCTGCTACATTTGCAACAACACCTAAGTCATGCGTGATAAAAATGATTGTATAGCCATATTGTTTCTGTAATTTCTTGATCAAACGAATGATTTGTGCCTGAATCGTTACATCCAAAGCTGTAGTAGGTTCATCGCAAATCAAAATTTCAGGATGACAAGCCAATGCAATCGCAATTACGATTCTCTGTCTCATACCACCAGAATACATGAAAGGATATTCATCAAAACGATTCGCTGCGTTGTAAATACCTACTTCTTCCATCAACTTGATAGCTTCTTCTTTTGCTTCAGCAAAAGTCTTTCCCTGATGTTTTTCAATAACTTCTGTGATTTGTTTACCAATAGGAATAATTGGATTCAAAGAAGTCATAGGATCCTGGAAAATCGTAGCAATCTTCTTACCACGAATTTGTTCCCAATCAGCATCAGTTTTATTGGAATATAAATCCTTGCCATGATACATTGCTGTACCATTTGTCACTTGACCATTACTCTCTAGCATGCCTGTGAATGTCTTTGTAAATACAGATTTACCTGAACCAGATTCACCTACGATTGCCAAAGTCTCATCTTTATAAAGATCAATTGAAATATTACGAATTGCTTTTAATTTTTTGCCTCTGACAGCGAATTCTACCTGAACATCAGAAGCGGACAGAATGATTTCCTTATTTGTGCTCATTGTGTTGCCTCCTTATCTATGTGTTCTAGGGTCAGCAGCATCTGCTAATGTCTGACCAGCTACGTATAAAGATACAGTAATGATTGCAGAAACAGCTACAGGAATCCAGAATAAATATGGTGTATTTGTCATATAAATTCTATTTGCAGAAATCGTTTTACCTAATGAAGGTGTACTTTCACCAACACCAATTCCTAACCAAGCAAGGAATACTTCCAAAGAAATATAACTTGGTAAATCTCTTGAAATAGAAGTAACAATAATGGATACAAGATATGGAAGAATATTATTCTTAACAATTGTCCATTTAGATGTACCTAAGCACTGAGAAGCAAGGTTATACTCACGATCACGAATAATCATAACCTGCGTACGAATAAAGTACGCTGTTCCAAGCCAACTTGTTACAGACATCGCAAAAATCAACTGCCAGAAACCTCTGCCAAGAATATACATCAATACAAAGACAATCAATGTAAATGGAACATTGGCAATGATGTTGTAAACTTCAAGCATCCATTTATCCATATTTTTGGAATAGCCCCAAATTGCACCTACAACTACACCAAGTGTAATTGTAATCAATGTTGTTAAACCAGCAATACCAAGAGAGTTTCTTGCACCGACCCAGACAACATTCCACATGTTATCGCCATAGTTATTGGTACCAAATAAATAATTGAAACATGGGCCAACGAACTTCATGGATTCATTATTGATTTCTGGATGAGACATTCCATTGTAACCAGAAATAAATGGATCAATGATAGAAAGTAAAAGCACACAAGAAGCCACAATCAAAATAATGATCGTAGATTTTTTTGAAAGAAATTGCTTAAAAACAGACTTCCAATAAGAATACTGTGGAGCAGCAATGTGTTCAGATACATGTTCATCTGTTTTGACAAATGTAAATTTGTTATCCATTTCTGACATTAATGCGTACCTCCATCATCTGTTAATTTAATTCTAGGATCAACCACTGTCATCAACAAGTCACCAATTAAAACAGAGAAGATAGACAATGATGTATAAAGAATAGTCAATGCAATAATCATTGAGTTATTATGTTCATTGATAGCATCTGGTAATAACTTACCAGTACCAGGAATAGCAAATACTGTTTCTGTTAATACAGCACCAGTAATTGTTAATATAATACTTGCTGGCAAATCATGCACAATTGGAATAATAGCATTTCTCAAAATGTGCTTCTTAAAAATTTCAGATTGTGACAATCCCTTAGCACGTGCAAATTTAACATAATCAGAGCTAGACTGATCAAGCATATATCTTCTCGTCCACAACATTAATGAACCAGTATTCATCAATGCAAGAATGACAATTGCTGGAATATAACTTCGAATATCATGAGCACCAAGTTGAGGGAAAGACTGTGGTAAACCCAAGAGATAGAAGATCTGTCTTCCGAAGAAAATAAACGCAAGAGATGGTACAGCAATCATAAAGTTGATCCAAATCGTACCAATATGATCAGGCAATTTACCCTTTTTACTAGCCATTAAAATACCAGCTGGAATAGCAATTAAATATGCAAGCAATAAAGCAATTACACCAAAAATCATAGATGTAGAAATCATAGATGGATCTTTCTTCTTTGTATCGCAATTTGCATAGTTGTCTGTGAACTTATTCTTATCCAATTTGTCTAGATTCTTTGTATTTTTATATGTACAGCTGTGCTGAAGAACTGCGCTCTTTCCAGTCGAGCCTGTTTCAAACTTTTGATCAAAAGATTGTTCAGTTCCTTGACCAGATGTAATAACCTTAGAGATTTCAACATATGCATAAGAAGGGTAAGATTTGCCCAAATTTAAACTCAAAATATTTTGGTGAATAAATGGGAAGCTACCATCAAAATAAATCAAATATTTATGTTTTGTACCAGAACCCATTAAAGCAGGTACACCATTATAATCTTTTCCAATATAAATTTTTCTCTCTAAATCTGGATTAGAAGAATCACTCACACGCCAAGGGTGATCTATTTCAATTAAATTAGAAAAGAAATTTGCAATTGTTTTGATAATAGGAACATCCTTATATGCATAATAGCTGCCAGCTTTATATTGCTTAACAGTCCAACCATCAGCCTTATACTTTTCAGCAACTTCCTGAATATATGTAGAACCTACCTGGTTACAAGCATCAAAGTTATCTGATGCATAAGCTTTACACATATCTGCCTGTTCATCAAATGTAATATACCCTAAACGTTCATACGCTGTATTTTTATAACGTTCTCTATCATCTGCCTTACCACCTAACTTCTGATAAGTAGGGTCATTTTTAAAGATCAGATGACGAGGAATCAATGTATAGATCATCACCATAGCAATGATCGTTACAATTACAGCTGAAAGAATTGCACGGACTATTCGTCCCCAAACATATTTTTTCAATTTTGTATCCTCCTTTGGTAGAAAAAATCACTATTCTTAAAACAAACGATAAGGAGGCATGGCCTCCTTATCATTTGAATTCGTTTTTTAGAAGACAGTTACGCATTAAGCAGCTTGCTTCTTAGCGTCTTCTACCTTATCCTTCTGCCACTGTTCGTAAGCCTTATTATATTCATCAGCAGTAACAGCATCCTTCTGAATGATAAGTCCCTTGTACTTAGAAGACTGGTAAGCACCAGAGAATGGTACTGCACGAGAAATAGTGTAGTTTACAGCAGATGTCTGTGTCTGTACAGGAATAGCAATTGCATTATCAAGCAAGTATGCTTCAGCCTTAGCTTCTGCTTCATAACGAGCATCAAGATCATCAACAATTGCATATGCCTCTTCAATCATCTTCTGATATTCTAATAATCCAGACGCTTCAATTGCAGCATCATTAGACTTGTTATCAGCATCACTATCAAGTTCATTTGACTGATAGAATGCAAGACCCATAGACTGACCAAGTACATCACCATCAACTGGAGAGAAGATGTTCAAATATGTTCTTGGATCGATGTAGTCAGCACCCCAACCTGTAGATGTGGAAATATCCCAGCAATCATCAACAGGACCTGTAGATGTATAAGAAGAAGCTGTATATGTATCATCATCAACTCTATGAACAACGACATCTACATTATCAGAACCAAGAGATTCTTCAATAGACTGTTCAAGTGAAGCTGCCTGTAATGGCAAAGTCGCAGAAGCATCGTCTGTCAACAAATCAAGAACGATTGGCCATTTAACATCTGTAAGTTCCTTCTTAGCAAGTTCAAGTTCTTCCTTAGCCTTGTCTGGATTGTAAATAGAATCCTGACCTTCGGAAAGATCGATTGATGGATCTTCAGAAGCTGCCTGTACGAGTTCACCGTAAGACTTACCTTCGGAAGTTGTTACAAAGTTCCATGGACATTCAATAGAACGAATTGCCTTAGCAGCAATGCTCTTATCTACTGCCGTAGCCATGTAAGAAACTCTATCAAAGCCAAATTTCAAAGCTCTTCTGAAGTGTGTATTGAGCAATGCCTTCTTTGTATCAGCCTGCTGAGCAGCCGTCTTGTCAGAGTTATCAAAATTGATTCTGTTGAAGTTGAAGTTGATACCAAATGTATAACCATTCTGTAATGGGTTATAAGCATTTTCTTTATATTGTTCAAGATATTTGTCGAAATCCTTAGCAGATGTCAACAATGTTGCCTGATAATAAGGATTTTCAGAAGATTCAAATCCCTTAACTGTAGAAGCAGGATCAGAACCATCATCATAAACACGGCTTACATTATTGATATATACGTGTTCAGCATCCCAATAAGATTCATTCTTATGCATCTTCTGAGAAGACTTAGATACGTTTTCATCTAAGATATATGCACCATTGTAAAGAATAGATGCTGGGTCAGTTGCCTTACCATATTCACAATTTGTGTTATCTGGGTCGCCAAGCTTACAGCCATCACCTTTAGATTCAAGGAATTCCTTATTAACTGGCCAGAATGAGTTGTTAGCAACAACTGTATGGAAGTAAGGTGTAGCATCCTTTAATGTGAACTCGAGTGTTTTGTCGTCTACAGCCTTAACACCAACTTTAGCCCAGTCTTCATCAGTTCTACCAGACTTACCATATTCAGCAAGACCATCAACATATGCTTCAGCAATAGCAAGTGTTGGACCCTGGAAGTCTGACAAGTGACGTAAACCAGTAGCGAAGTCCTCTGCTGTAACATCAGCATATTCTTCACCAGTACTTGTTACCCACTTAGCATCTCTTAAATGGAATGTCCATACTGTAGAATCTTCATTATGTTCCCAGCTTTCTGCTAAGTCTCCAACATAGTTGTTGTATGAGTTAACTTCTGTCAATCCATCAACAAGGTTTGTTGTAATTTGAGCATCTGTCGCATTCATTGACATCTGCCAGTCGAGTGTCTGAAGATCAGATGTAAAAATATAATACGCATCTTCAGATGTTGTTGCGCCAGTACTAGCAGCATTAGATCCAGCACTTCCTGCAGAACAGCCTGCAGCGAGTAATACTGCTAAAGACGCACATAGTGTCTTTTTCATAGTTTTCCCTCCGAGATGTTATTTATTTTACGAGTTTACGGAATGTGAAGTCAATACACGTGTGAACTTTTCATGAAAGTTTTGGTCTAAAATTATGAAAACTATGAAAATTTTCATAATT
>CALBJM010000121.1 GCA_937893225.1 uncultured Erysipelotrichaceae bacterium
TACAAATACACACCAGCTAAAACACCAAGCAATAATAGCGTTGGATACAACATGCCTTGCATAATTTGCTTCCGATTTTTTTCTTCCTTTTTCGCAATAGAAATGCTTGTTGTCAAACTTTCTTGAAATGGCATATAGCGTATAAAGCTCTCAAAATAAACCTTATATACGTTTGGAAGAAAAGCAGGAAAGAACTCTGCTATTCGTTCTCCTTTTTCTAATTTTTGTTCAATTTCCTGCATAATTTCCTTGTTCTGTGCATCTTTTGTAATAGCAATTGCTTCTTGCATGGAAAATCCTGTTTCCATGAGTCTAGCAAGCATTTCACATTGGTCACAACTGCATGTATGGTGATGCTTGTTCAAAAGTAAGAAGATGTGCATCATAGGCGTCATGGATCTTTGCATCAAGTGTTTTGAAGTCATCTTGTAATTCTCCTTTTGTAAAGTAGTCGTGAAGTTGCTCTGCATGCAAAATTTCGTAAATTCCCATCTTTTCTCCATTTTCTAATGTAAATAATCTTTGACAACTCACCCCTTTCAAAACATCCATCAATTGATATTTTTCTACACCTAGCTCCAACATGCGTAATATCGTAGAAACACATGAAAAGGAATGCAATGTACTTAAAACTAAATGACCTGTCAAAGCACAACGTACACACATCTTTGCAACTTCTTCATCGCGTATTTCTCCAATCATGATGATATCTGGATCATGACGCATCAATTGTCGTATACCATCGGCATAACTCATATTTTGTTTTTCATTGATTTGTATCTGAACATACTTTTCATTGAATACTTCAATAGGATCTTCTAAAGTAAAAATCTTTTTTCCTTTTGCCTCATTTAAGATCGTATACAACGTTGTAGTTTTTCCACTTCCCGTCGGACCAGAAAATAGGTACAACCCATTTTCTTTAGAAGTAATAGTAGAAAGATACGACAAAGCACTGTTATCTTTTGATAATGCTGCAATCGTAATAGAAGAATGATTGTTTAATATACGCAAAACACCAGTGCGCATGTGATAACTCGATACAACGGAAAAACGCAATGACAATTCTTTTCCATCACAAGAAAATGAAAAAGCACCGGATTGAGGGCGGAAATTGTCTGATACATCTAAATTCGCACGATACATCAAATACCGAAACAAACGCTCGTCCATTTCTTTTGGAATCAATTGTCGCATTTTTGTACCGACGCGCATTTCAATGCGCATTGCATGCTCATACATATCAAAATGAATATCACTAACTTTATACGCTAATGCGACTTTTAATATCTCACACAATCTATTTTCCATATGCATTCCTCTATTATTCTTATTCACAAAAAAAATAAAAAATCCAAAAAAAAGAGCGAATTTCTTCGCTCAAGATACTTTATTTATTTTAGTCATTCATGAGTTTTCTAGCATAAGCGATAGTACCTTCACCATCCATCATGCCATACATTCTCATATCAATACCTTCAATTGGCTTTCCAGGATATTTTGCCTGCAACTTAGCTAAAGCAAAGCGAACCTGTGGTCCAAGCAAGATAACATCTGCATCTGGTGCATGCTTTTCTTCTTCATTCAAGCTGTATGCTGCAATGTCATAATCCTTTCCAATTTTAGCAGCTGCTTGCTTCATTTTATTGACTAACAATGAAGTAGACATACCAGCTGCACAGAATAATACAATTTTCTTTTCTGCCATAATAATTCTATCTCCTCTTGTGTAAGTGCTTACACAAGAAATAATATAGCATAGTCACATTTTTATTTCTAGAATAATATCAACAATTTTCGTTACCCATTCCAACGCATTGTAAAAGTCCCATCCTGACGAACGATAACGATATAATACCAACCTTCATCAACTTGTATCGATTCATCATAACTGCCACTGCCTTCTAAAGAAACAAATTGATTCACTTGTGTTTGGTCAAGTGACATCGAATACATAGCAAATGAACCAGTACCATCAAATGACCCGCTAAAATTCATACTACCTGAAGCAATATGCATCAAGCGAATCTTGTATGTTTCATCTTCATATACAACTTCCCCATTTTTACTTTCATCAACTTCTGTTGGTAAATCAAAATGCGGTAATTCTGTATTTGTTGTATCAGTATCCTCTTCAGCACTTTCCGCTTGTTTTGGTTGTTCAACTTCACCCATATAAAATAATTTTTTTCCAATCGTAACAATCGAAGCATCATTTTTAGAAACTTGTACATTTTCTAATATACCTGTAACCATATACGTCTGTTCATTTTCTTCGTATGTGTATGTCCCATAGATCGTATCTTTTTGTTGAACGGTCTTTTGTACTGTACATACTTGATTTAATAAACGGCAATGATTCCGAACGGCCATATTAAAGACATTTTCTACATCCGATTCACTAAAATCCGCTTTTGAAATTGGTGTTGTTAATTCCTTTGTCTCTTCTGCAGATGATTGCATCGTTTGTC
>CALBJM010000122.1 GCA_937893225.1 uncultured Erysipelotrichaceae bacterium
TAACCAACATTCCTGTTCTTTCATACCCATTCAAACTCAATACAAATGCCAATATTACAAAACATTGATTCAACAAATACGCATCTTTCTTCCTCATAATTGTTTTCTCCTTTTTGAGTATTGTATAGTATTTGTATTTTTTTACTGTACAAAAAATAGTACAATAAAAGAAGAAAAAAAGGAAAAAATATGGACTTCACGATTCAATATCAACTCATTACAGCACTCTATCAAATTTTACAAGAAAAAACAGATGCACAACACCCACTATCCATGCCAGAACTGATTCATGAACTAGCAGAAAAAGGCATACACGCAGATAGAAGAAGAATTTATCGTTGCTTAGAGTCCTTTGCAACAAATGGAATCAAAATACAACATGTAAGAGTAAATAAGGGACACGGCTATTATCTCCAGCACTTATTTACTGAAACAGAAGCCATTGTTTTAATTGACTATATAGCCTCTGCTTCTTCTATCTCCCTGAAAGAAACAAAACACATGATTTCTTGCATTCACTCCACCCTTTCTAAACACCAAGTCAATACTCTACCACCTATCTATATGAATCCAACAAAAACAGAAAATGATACTGTCATCCATACGATCCAAACTCTTTTGCCAGCAATTACATCATGCATTTCTGTAGAATTTCAATACTTTGATATAACAATAGACAAAAACAAAAAATATAGAAAAAACGGTGAAAAATATCATTTAACACCCTATGCTATCGTATCTGATAACGGAAAATACTATTGTGTCTTCTATGATCATAAACATGAAAATTTTTCAAATTATCGCCTAGACAAAATGGAAAATATTCAACTCACAGACCAACAAGACACACCTCTCAATTTTTCATTACCAGATCACATGCGGAATAGTATGAAAATGTATCATGGTCAAGCCGCTACAGTAACCGCAAAATTTGCTATTTCTTTAGCATCACAAGTAATCGACCAGTTTGGAGACAATATCATTGTCTCTTATGTAGATGCAACTTCATTTGTCGCAAGCATTCGTACAACACTATCTCCAACACTACGTAGTTGGGTTATGCTTTTCTACAACCAAATTGAAATTTTATATCCTGAAAGTTTTCGTGAAGAAATGCGTACAATAGGCTATCATTTAATAAACAAATATAAGGAGGACTAATAATGGATCTCAATGATAAAATCAAGACATTTCAAAACATTATAGATTTTGCAAAACACATTGTATTTTTTACCGGTGCGGGTGTTTCAACTGGTAGTGGTATTCCTGATTTCAGAAGTCAAGATGGACTATACAATCAAAAATATGACTTACCTCCAGAAGAAATTATTTCTCATCACTATTTTGAAGAAAATCCTACAGAATTCTTCCGTTTCTATAAAGATAAAATGTTATATTTAGATGCTAAACCAAATGTCGTTCACACTTTTATTGCACAATGTGAAAAAGCTGGAAAGAGTCTAGGCGTTGTCACGCAAAACATAGATGGCCTCCATCAAGCTGCGGGTTCTAAAAGAGTTTATGAAATACACGGTTCTGTACATCGCAATTATTGTGAAAAATGTCATAAATTTTTTACAGCAGAATATGTTAAAAACTCAGATGGCATTCCACATTGTGATGCATGTGGCGGCATTATTAAGCCAGATGTCGTTTTGTATGAAGAAGGTTTAAGTGAAGCTGTATTAAATGGTGCAGTTGCAGCAATACAATCTGCAGATGTATTGGTTGTTCTTGGAACTTCGCTCGTCGTATATCCAGCTGCTGGCTTATTACGTTATTTTGGTGGAAAATATCTTGTCTTGATCAACAAAGATGCAACACCATATGATAATGCTGCAGACTTAGTCATCAATACAACTTTTGATAATGTATTTCCAAAACTACATGTCTAACAAAAAACACTTCTAACAAGAAGTGTTTTTTTGCATTATTTTTCTCCAAACACAAACCGATCAATAACTTCAGCAACAGCACTATGATCGCAATCATTTTCCGTAATTACATCACAATCCTCTCTCATGCCTTCAATGGTGTTTGCAACACCAACCCCTAATCCAGCTGCTTGAATCATCGAAAGATCATTAAAATTATCACCTATCGCAATCGTATCTTTAATATCAATATTTAATATATCACAAAGTCTACGCAAACCATTCCCTTTAGAAACACCTTTACGATTAAATTCCATATAACGATTGGAAGAAAATGAAACATCCATATTACCCGTAAGATCCGTTATTTCAGACTCAATTCTCTTTAAATACGCATAATCCGTATTCATATAAATTGCTTTTACGATTTCTTTTCCTTTTAAGAAATCAATATCATCCGAAAATATTTCTGTACAAGGCTGTCTACTAGCAAGATACTCTACTTCTTCAGGATAAAAATTTCTCACCCACACTTGATCGGGCGTATAAACATGCAAGCATAGATGATCATATGTCAGACCTCTTTTATACAAGGCTTCAGCTTCTTCAAACGTAATTCCTTGAAAATACAATAGCTTTTCATCTTTATTTTCCGTAATAGCACCACCATTATAAGAAATCACATACTGTCCTTCTTGATCAAATAAACCAAGTTGTTGTGTCGTAGGATGCACTGAATTATATCCTCTACCTGTACAAGGAACAAACTTTACTCCAGCTGCAGTTGCTTTACGAATTGCAGCAATATTTTTTTCTGAAATTGAGCGGTCTCGACTAATCAATGTCTCATCAAGATCACATACAATTAATTTATACATAGATAATCCTCCAACAACCATATTATACTGAGAAACAATTGAAATAATGTTCCAACTACAAAACACCTTCTAAAAATATTTCCAATCCAATCAAAATCAAAATCACACCACCAAGTATAGAAGCCTTATTCGCTAATTTTGTACCAAATTTCTTTCCAATAAGCAATCCAATTATGCAAATCAAAAATGTCACTGCCGCAATAATCAATGCACACACTAAAGCCATTAACAAATCATATGAAGCAATTGTAAAGCCTACCGATAATGCATCAATGGATGTAGCAATGCCTTGCATGAACAATGCACTCTTGCCAACCTTTTTTTCTTCCTCTTCTACATTTTGATCAAAGCCTTCTTTCAACATACTTCCACCAATGAACAACAATAGAATCAATGCAATCCAAGGTATCAATGCTTGAAAAGAATGAAAATATGCAACGATCGTATGTACACACACCCACCCAATCATAGGCATTATGAACTGAAAAAAAGCAAAAGTACCCGCAATCCAAACCATTCTATTCTTCTTCATCTTAGGCTCATTTAAACCATTTGCCATAGAAACTGAAAAAGCATCCATTGCTAAACCTGCACCCAAAGCCATACTATTTAAAAAAAACAACAAATTCCACATACTTCCTCCCCTATAAAAAACCGGACAATGCATGTCCGGTAATTGATATTCCTAGCCCATGCATAACAAAAAAGTCATACATGAGTCTCGCTGATTAAAACAAGCCAGGTAAATACCAGTATGTTGACTTGTTACTCTATGGAGTTAGCTACTCCCTCACGCCTCATTATTAAACATGCAAAAGCATTGGTTAGTCAATTCTAATCAAAAAGATACTTTACTCATCTCTTCCACAAAGAATGCTTTTGCTTCTTCAAATGTAACATTTAAGACGACCGCAATTTCTTCAAATAAATATTGTTCAGCCTTTTGCAAATACTCTTCATCGACCGCAGCAGCTTTTTTGTGTTGTTCGATACGCATTCTATTTCTTTCATAGGAAGTTTTAATAATGCAAATTAAATCCCGAATACTATCCGTTTTTAATAGATTGGCATATTGGCTTTTCATATTTGCTGGTTTATTTTCTAAAGTTTCAATTTCAGGCGTTTCTCTAATCAAATCGTAGATTTCTTCTTTTGTAATCAAATCTCTCAAATGTCCAGCTTTATTCGACACAGGTACCTGCATACGTGTTGAACCATCTGTATTATTGTAGGGAACAAGTACATAGCACTTTTCACCTGTAAAGCCACTTTTTTCTTTTCCAACAACTCTGCAAACATCTCTTCTGTATACTACTACATCATTAATCTTATACATGTGTCTCACCTCGCTTATTTATGCTTATTTTAGCATATTTTAGCCTTATTTGCATGCGCTGAGTTTTTCGCATTTAGATAATTTGTAATAGAAAGAACTTCAAATACTCTGTTTCACTGATTGCTGGATTAACAGGATGATCTGGTGCTGCACCCCTTTGTTCTATCAAACGTATAGAAACACCAGCGTCATTTGCCGCTTCTACCAACATCTTTTCAAACTCTTCTTTAGGCATAAAATGAGAACAAGACGCCGTTGCTAGATATCCACCTCTAGGCAATAATCGCATCGCATCTGCATTGATTTCACGATACCCTTTTCTAGCATTGTGAAATGTTTTTCTACTCTTTGTAAATGCTGGTGGATCTAAAATAATAAAATCAAAGAAAGCATGTTCTTTTTTGAGATCCGTCAAAACTTCAAACACATCTCCTTGTCGAAAAGATAAATGTAAATGATTGCGTTCAGCATTCTTTTTTGCCATATCTAATGCACTTTCTGAAATGTCCATTGCTAAAACAGACTTAGCTCCACCTCTTGCTGCATTTAAGTCAAAAGAGCCAGTATGTGTGCAACAATCTAAAACAGTCATTCCTTTTGCTAATCGAGCAACTTGTCTACGATTATATTTTTGATCTAAAAAGAATCCTGTTTTTTGACCATTTTCTACATCGACTTCATAAACTATCTCATTTTCAATGATTTCAGTAATTGTACTTTCTGGATGCTTATCAGAATACCATCCTTTATATTGAGAAAGACCTTCTTTCTTTCTCAACTCGCCTTCATTTCGTTCATATATTCCATCAATTTTTTCACCCATTTGGCCTAATTGTTCAACCAATGCATGATAGATAGCATCTTTTCGCATGTCTGTTCCATAAGATTCAACTTGTGCAACAAGAATATTGTTATAGCGATCAACCGTTAATCCAGGCAATCCATCTGATTCGCCATGAATCAAACGACACGCTTTCCAATCTTCTTGCATAACAGTTTTTCTATATTGCAAAGCATATTTTACTTTTCGTTCAAAAAAAGCATCATCATATTTTTCATTTGCATTGTTTCCAAGCAAACGAACACGTATTTTAGAAAACACACTGTAGAAGCCTGAGCCTAAATAGTTATCTTTCTGTCCAAATACATCTACAATGG
>CALBJM010000123.1 GCA_937893225.1 uncultured Erysipelotrichaceae bacterium
TACGCTGCAAAGATGTTAGGCATAGATATACATAAAGCGTGTGTAAAAAAAGCTATTGCAAAGAGTATGTGGAATGGACGCTTTGAAACAGTACAACAAGATCCGTGTGTGATATTAGATGGTGCACATAATACAGAAGGGGTGAATGCATTATGTGTGTCAATGAAACAATTGCGAAAACCAGTTATTTGTGTTTTTTCGGCTTTGAAAGATAAACAAGTGCATCAAATGGCATATGCATTAAAGAAACATTGTGATGTGTTGATCGTTACAGAGTTTGAAAATGATAGAGCAGATCGAGTAGAAGATTTGTATATTGATGGTGCAATTGTTGAAAAGGACTATTTACAGGCTATACAGAAAGCAATTATGATGGCTTCAGGGGGAACAGTTGTTGTAACAGGAAGTTTGTATTTTATTTCAAAAGTAAGGGAATCGTTTGAAAAGTGAGAATTTCAAATCATAATCGTGTATAATAATGGTATAATGTAAGCGGTAACATTAATAGAAATCGGAGGCAAATCATAATGAGAGCTAACAAAATGGCAGCAATGATTTTAGCAGGCGGCAGAGGTAGTCGTCTTCATGAGCTGACCAAAAAAGTTGCAAAGCCAGCAGTTCATTTCGGCGGCAAATATCGTATCATTGACTTTCCACTTAGTAATTGCGCAAATTCAGGTATTTCCACAGTTGGGGTTTTAACACAATATGAGTCTGTGCTTTTAAATGCGTACGTTGCGAAAGATCAATTTTGGGGATTAGACACAAATAATGGTGGTGTATATGTATTGACACCTCGCGAAACAGACGACAAGGGTCTAGATGTTTTTAGAGGTACTGCTGATGCTATCACACAAAACATTGATTTCTTGGATAGTCAAAATCCAGAATATGTATTAATTCTTTCAGGTGACCATATATATAAGATGAATTACGAAAAGATGCTTGCGTATCATCAGCAGAAGCAAGCGGATGCGACGATTGCGGTATTGCAGGTTACATTAGAAGAGGCAACGAGATTTGGCATCATGAATTGTGATGACCAAGACATGATTGAAGAATTTGAAGAAAAGCCTGCACATCCTAAGAGCAATCTTGCTTCTATGGGAATCTATATTTTCAACTATAAAACATTGCGTAAATATCTTCTTGCGGATGATAAGAATCCAAATTCTTCACATGATTTTGGTAAAGATATTATTCCAGCTTATTTAAATGATAACAGAAGATTAGCTGCATATCGTTTCAAGGGATATTGGAAAGATGTTGGTACAGTTGATTCTCTTTGGGAAAGCAACATGGATCTATTGGATTCTAATAACCAACTTGATTTAGGAGATACTGGTTGGAAGATCTATACTGAAAATGTGAATTCACTTCCTACATTTGTTGGAGAAGAAGCAAAGATTGAAAACGCATATATTACACAGGGTTCTATCGTTTTAGGTGAAGTTAAGAATTCTGTCGTTGGCACTGGTGCAGAAATTGGTAAAGGTGCTAAGGTCGTAGATTCTGTCATTCAGCCAGGTGCAAAGATTGGTGAAGGTGCAAAAGTAACGCGTTGTATCGTTGCAGATGATGTAGAGATTGCTCCAGGTGCAGTTTTAGGTTCTAGTAAGTCAGAACATATTGAACTTGTGGCAAAGAAGTACGCTGAGTAGGAGGTCAACATGAAAGCATTAGGAATTATTAGTTTTGAAAATAGTCAGGCAAAAGTTGGTGGGCTTGATGATTATAGACCTGTTCCAGCAATTTCTTTTATGGGGAGATATAGAATCATTGATTTTATTCTTTCGAATATGACAAATTCTGGTATTGATAACATTCATGTGTATTGTAAGGAAAAGCCTCGTAATTTGTTTGCACATCTTGGTTCTGGTCAGCAGTATAATATCAATTCAAAGCGTGGACAGTTGCGTATCTTATATGGTGAAAAACCATTTGCTGCAGAGGTTTACAATAATGATATTGCTAACTATATGTTGAATATGCAGTATATTGAAGAGGATAGTAATCCATACGTGATTGTTGCACCTAGTTATTTTATTTATAGTTTGGATTTTACAAATGTTCTTCAGCAACATATTGAGTCTAAGAGCGATATTACTGTTTTGTATACAAATACAGCAGATGCGAAGAGCCGTTTCTTAGAGTGTGATACATTGACGATGGATAAAGATAAGAGAGTTAGAGAAATTGGACATAATCGTGGAAAGAAAAAGAATGTTTCTATTTCATTAGAGGCGTATGTCTTAAGTAAGGAATTATTCATTCGTTTAGTGAAAAAAGCAGCTGAGACTTCTTCTTTGTATTGGTTTAGAGATATCTTGAATGATTCTTTGGAAGAATTGAATGTAACAGGATATGGTATTAAAGGATTTGTTGGTTGTGTTAATACATTACAAGAGTATTTCCGGATATCCATGGAATTACGTGATAGATCTACTGCAAAGGGATTGTTTAAGCCAGGTTGGCCTGTTTATACACAAACCAATGATTCTGCACCTACGATCTATAGTGAAGATAGTAATGTAACGGGCAGTGTCATTGCTAATGGTTGTGTGATTGAAGGAAAAGTTACGGATTCTGTGATTAGTCGTAATGTGACGATTCGCAAAGGTGCAGTTATTAAGAATTCTATCGTACTTCCAGGCGCATATATTGGTGAACGTGCAAAATTGGATCATGTTATCGTAGATAAGTATGCAATCATCCATCACGTGAAAGAATTAAAAGGTACGGAAGAAGAACCAGTATACGTTAAGAGAAGAGACCGTATCTAAAGGAGAAATACTATGGGAAGATCAATTCTTTTCGTGGCAGGTGAAGGGCTGCCATTTGTAAAAACAGGCGGGCTTGCTGATGTTATTGGCGCATTGCCAAAAGCACTTGCATCTCGCGGACATGATGTGCGGGTAGTTTTACCTCTTTATAGTAAAATCATTGAAAAGCATTATGGTGAATTAAAGAGATTAGGGACGATTCAAATTCATTCTGGTTGGATTGATCAACCGGCTACATACTATACAGCAACTGTGGATGGCGTTGTGTACTATTTTGTTGAGCATCAGGGCTATTTTGAAAGAGAAGGCTTGTATGGATATGAAGATGATGGAGAGCGTTTTGCTTTCTTCCAACGTGCTGTTTTGGATATGATCTACTTCATTGATTGGTGGCCAAACATCATTCATTCTAATGATTGGCAAACGGGTATGATTCCACTAATGTGTCATGCTTGTTATGCAGATGATTATCGCTATCAGGCTATTAAACATGTATATACGATCCATAATATGGCATTCCAAGGGAATTTTGGCGTAGATATGTTACCATCTTGCCTTGGTTTGGATTATAGTTATTTTGATGATGGTTCCGTGAAGTTTGATACAGGAATTTCCTTTATGAAAGCTGGTATCGTATATGCAGATAAGATCACAACGGTTTCACCAACATATTCTAATGAAATTTTGACAGAAGCCTATGGAGAAAGAATGGATGCGGTATTGCGCTATCGTAGAGGAGATCTTTGGGGAATCGTCAATGGTATAGATACAGATCTATGGAATCCTAAAACTGATAAGCTTTTAGCAAAGAACTTCGATGTGAAAAATTGGGCAGCTGGTAAGAAAGCGAATAAATTAGCTTTGCAAAAGAA
>CALBJM010000124.1 GCA_937893225.1 uncultured Erysipelotrichaceae bacterium
CCAGGTAGAAAAGAAGTAGAACTTCCAATTGATGAAATTCGACCTAACCCATATCAGCCAAGAAAAGAATTTGATAAGAAAGCTTTACAAGAATTATCAGAATCTATTAAGACACATGGCATCTTCACACCATTGCTTGTAAGAAAAACGATATCTGGTTATGACTTGATTACTGGCGAAAGAAGATTACGTGCTGCAAAAATGGCAAATCTTAAAACTGTTCCAGCAATTGAAGTGGATTTCACAGAAGAACAAATGATGGAAATTGCCATTCTTGAAAATGTTCAACGTGAAGATCTAAACCCAATCGAAGAGGCAGCAGCATATGAATCACTTGTTCAAAAATTAGGCTACACTCAAGAAAAACTTGCAGAAAGAGTAGGCAAATCTCGTGAATATTGTGCAAATATCATGCGACTTTTAAAATTACCATCTGATGTACAACACATGGTAATCAATAAAGAATTAACAATGTCACATGTAAGACCATTATTGTCATTGGATAGTGAAGATAAAATGTATGATGCGGCAATGAAAGTAAAGAAAGAAAAAATGTCTGTACGTGAAGTTGAAGCATATGTACGTGAATTGAATAATGGAAATCAAAAGAAACCAAATAAAGTAAAGGAAAAGGATCCTATGATTAGAGATCTAGAAATGCGTCTTTCTGAAAAATTAGGTACACAAGTAAATTTCACAAAGAAAAATTTCTCGATTGCTTATCATGACACAGATGACTTAAATAGAATCCTAGAAATATTAGGTTGTTTGGATGAATCCATACATGAGTAATGAAAGAATTTTATACAAAATATATAAATGATTTTTTCCATTTTGATAAAACCACTTTTATTGCATTAATGTGTGGTGCAAGTGTGTGTGGTGGTATATATGGGATGGTATATGAAACACTATTCTATTTTTTGAACAATGGAGCATTGTGCAGAAGAGGCAGTAGTTTTGGACCATGGATAGAAATATATGGTCTAGGTGCATTATTGATTTATGCAATGTGCCATAAATTTAAAAAGAAACCACTTGCAGTATTTTTGATTTCAGGCATATCAGCAGGAATATTAGAATATATTGCTGGATATGGAATGTATCATCTTTTAGATGGAAGAAGAGGCTGGAATTACAATACAGAAATATGGAATTGGGGAAATATTGATGGATTTGTTTGTGCTAGAAGTATTCTCGTATTTGCATTTTCGGGTTTGTTATTGATCTATGTTGTTATGCCATTGTTAATATGGGTATCTCAACATATGAAACGAAATGTTTTTATAGCCATTATGGTTATACTAGGTGCATTGTTCGCGATAGATGTTATTTATAATGATGTCATCGTTACAATATTTCATTCATATTCTTCATTGGATTTCTATAAACAATTCGATTGTTTCAAATACTATAATGAAAGTCGGATACACTAAGAAGCTATACATCGATATGGCTTCTTTTCTTTATAAAAAAGAAAACTGAGGAAGTCATTTTCCTCAGCTATAAACCAGCTTTTGATTGTAATGTTTTTTTACATAAATGATTAAATAAAGAAATCACTCTACCTACACCAATCATTGCACAAATCGTCCCAATGCCAATTCCACAAAATGCATGAGATGTCATAAAGCCTAAGACTAAAGTTATACAAATACAACAACAATCAAATATATTTTTTATCAAGCCCATCTCTTTCTTTGTCTTAATTGCTATAGCATTTACAATTCCATCACCTGGATTAGGAACAATTTGCATATTTACAGTTAATGCAGCGCCAATACCTGTGCAAATAATAGCTATAATGAGAATGATAATTTTCTGCATAAATGATGCAGGTTCAAATACGATACATTCTGAAAAAAGATTTAGAAATCTCGTGAATACAATGCTGAAAGGAATTTGAAAAAGAACTTGCCAATCTCTTAGCATAATCAATTGTACTAACACAAATAAGCAATAATACACAAATGTCGTATCACCAAACGAAATTTCAGTAAGCTGCGAAAAGAGATAGGAAACTGAAATAATTGGGGAAACACCAAGTGCACTCTTCGTATTAAGTGTTAAACCTACAGCAAGTATCAATATACCTACTATATAAAATATCCATCTATAAATACTTTTATTCATAGAATAATTTTATATTTTTTTGCATATGTATTCAAATTATTAAGAATGGTCATCTATACCTTTAGCTAGTAATTCATTGTATTTTGCATTGTTATATTCCGTTATTTTCTTTTGCCTATAGGAAGCAAAATCAGCTTGTATAGCTAACATTTCATCTACGATATCTTCCATTTTTACATGCTTACTTTGTAAAAGATATCCTATCATTCTAGATATTTGTTTTTCAGTATGCAGTTCATTTGCCAAGACAATACCAAATTCTTTTGGAAATCCCTTACGAATAATGAGGGAAATAAGTTGTTTTCTTTTCAATTCTTTTTCGTTCATGGTATAACTATATCAAAGAAACATTTATTTCGGAACTTTAGACAAAAATCCATTCTTGTTTATTGTCTTTGAAATAAATAAAAATATTATGGATATTGTTCAGAGGTAATCAATGAATAAAAATACTTGGAGGATATTCTATATATTAATGGTCGTTGGAACAGTTGTTCCAGTATTTATAAATTATCGAATTTCATTAGGTTTTTTATTAGGTAGTATTGAATCATTGGTTCATTATAAACGTCTAGAATCCTTTTGGAATGAAGTTATAGATGCAAGAGTGTCTCACAAGACTACAGGATTAGGACATTTTGCGATTACATTTGCAATGATGGGAGCAGTGTTATTGATATGCGCATTTTTACCAAATATCTTTAATATCTATGCTTGTGCTATAGGAATGTTATTAGTAAAAATCACAACATATGTAGATCTTCTGTTACAGAAAAAGGGGGAAAAATGACAATACAAAGTGATGTATATACAATTATTTTTCTGACAATTGTTTTAGGAATAGGCATCATTGTTTTATCAAAGAAAATTGATGCTTGTGATCCTATGGAAAAACCTAAAGGAATATTACTTCCGGTGTTGCTTGGCGTACAAGCGGTATATAACACCGTTAGAAATTCTGTAGGAAAACATTATGCAGATTCTTTAACGCCATATATTCTTGTGCTATGGACGTATATTTTTACTGCGAATGTATGTTCGTTGTTTGGCTTTACATCGCCAACGTCAAACTTAAGTGTAACGTTGTTGCTTTCTGTGATTACATGGGTTTTGATTCAGTGTGCAGAGTTTAAGTTCCAGGGTGTAAAAGGATATTTTCATAGCTTCTTGGAACCTATTCCTGTTATGCTTCCAATGAATATCTTTGGTAAGTTTTCTACAATGGTTTCTATGGCATTGCGTTTGTTTGGAAATATTTTGTGTGGTGGAATCATGATGCAGCTGATTTATAGTTTCTGCCAATGGATTTCCAATTCTATAGTAGGTTTGTTTGTGAGTGTAAATGGGAATGTGTTTAATTTTATTGCACCAATCTTGACACCAATCTTACATGCATATTTTGATTTGTTCTCAGGATTTATTCAAACACTCGTATTCGTAACATTAACAGTGGTTCTTATCGGGAATGATATTCCTGAAGAATATAAAGACAAAGCTTAAAATAAGGAGGAGCTTAAAATGGATATCAATAAAGGTTTAATTGCAATTGGTGCAGGTTTAGCTGTCATGACAGGTATGATGACAGGTCGAGGCGAAGGTGAAGTTGCAGCGCATGCTTGTGATGCAATTGGTAAAAATCCTGAAGTAGAGTCCAAGATTCGTTCAACAATGATCCTTGGTATTGCCTTATCAGAAACATGTGCGATTTATGGACTGCTTGTTGCCATCCTTCTGATGTTTGTATATTGATCGACAGGGTTTAATCAATGATTGATGTCGATATCACTGGTCAGTTAATACCTAATATACTTACAATTGTTGTGCAATTGTGTAGTACATTAGTTCTGTTTTTGCTAGCAAAGAAATTTCTTTGGAAGTCTGTTAAAAAATGGATGGATACTCGTGCAGATAAGATGCAGTCCGATCTTGCACAAAGTGAGCAAGCAAAACAGGCAGCTTTAAGCGACCGTGAAAATGCTAGAGTTCAACTGAATGAGGCTGCTAAGAAGTCTGAAGCAATTGTAGAAGCTGCTGTGAAAGAAGCAGATAATGAAAAACAAGCAATTCTTGATAAAGCACATGCTGATGCAGAAGCTGAAAAGAATAAAGCAAGAGAAGCAATTGCATCAGAACGTCTCAAGATGGTTGACTCTTTGAAAAATGAAATGGTGAATGTCGCAATGGATGCTGCTGGTAAATTAATTGGATCTAAAAATGGAGAAGATTTAGATAGACAGGCTATCCAAGACTTTGTAAAGGAAGCAGATCACCATGAAAAATGAGGTTGCTGAAAGATATGCTGCTGGTTTATTAGAACTAGCTAAAGAAGAAGACAAAGTAGAAGCTTATATGGAACAGGTGCAGCTTCTTGAAACAACATTTAAGGAGAATCCTGATTTGTCTGCTTTTTTCTTGTCGGTTAAAGTTACAAAAGATGAAAAAAGAAATTTGATTGATAAAGTCTATGGAAAATGTGTTGATCACATGTTAGTCAACTTTATGAAAGTTATAGTTGATAAAGGTAGAGCAACACAACTATCTGCTATTTGTAGAAGTTTTGTAGAAATGTGCGAAGAGGAACTAGGCATAGTACATGCAACCGTTGTTTCTGCAAGAAAGCTTTCACAAGAGGATATGAATACTATAGGAAATACTTTAGTATCAAATTCAAACAAGAAAATAATTCTTGAAAATGTGATAGATCCTAGTGTTATTGCAGGTATTAAAGTGATTGTAGGGAATACAGTTACAGATATCACAATGAAAACTAAGATTGAAAAAATGAGAAATATGTTATTGAAAGGAGGTATTGTGGCATGAGTACTACTATTCGACCAGAAGAAATTAGTTCTTTGATTAAAAATGAGATCAAAAACTATGACAATAAAATTCATTCTGATGATGTAGGATATGTTATCTCCGTTGGTGATGGTATTGCCATGATCCAAGGCATTGAAAAAGCAATGTCTAGTGAACTTCTTGAATTTCCTAATGGCGTAATGGGAATGGTCATGAACCTAGAAGAAGACCATATTGGTGCGGTTCTTTTAGGAGATGATACAAAAATTAAAGAAGGCGATGAAGTTAAAAGAACAGGAAGAATTGTAGAAGTTCCTGTAGGAGATGGCTTACTAGGTAGAGTTGTAAATCCACTTGGTGAGGCTATTGATGGTGGCGCACCAATCTCTTATACAAAAACACGTGCAATTGAAAGAGTAGCACCTGGTGTTATGACGAGAAAATCAGTTGATCAGCCATTGATGACTGGTTTGAAAATGATTGACTCAATTATTCCAATTGGTAAAGGACAAAGAGAACTTATCATTGGTGATAGAGAAACAGGTAAAACAGCAATTGCAGTTGATACAATCATTAATCAAAAAGGAAAAGATGTTCTTTGTATTTATGTAGCAATTGGACAAAAGGAATCTACAGTTGCAAGACAAGTACAGAAATTAAGAGAACATGATGCCATGAAATATACAGTTGTTGTAAATGCATCAGCATCAGCTAGTGCTCCTTTGCAATATATTGCGCCATATGCAGGTTGTGCAATGGGTGAAGAATGGATGGATAATGGCAAAGATGTGTTGATCGTATATGATGATTTGAGTAAACATGCAGTAGCATATAGAACAATGTCATTACTTTTAAAGCGTCCTCCTGGACGTGAAGCATATCCTGGAGATGTTTTCTACTTGCATTCTAGATTGTTGGAAAGAGCTGCAAAGTTGAATGATGAACTAGGTGGTGGTTCATTGACTGCACTACCTATCATCGAAACACAGGCAGGTGATATTTCTGCATATATTCCAACAAATGTTATTTCTATTACAGATGGACAAATTTTCTTACAAACGGATTTGTTTGCCTCAGGTGTTAGACCAGCAGTAGATTCTGGTCTATCCGTATCTCGTGTAGGTTCTGCTGCACAGACAAAAGCAATGAAGAAGGTATCTTCATCCTTAAAACTAGATTTAGCACAATATCATGAAATGCAATCATTTGCTCAATTTGGTTCTGATCTAGATGCATCTACAAAGAAGATTCTTGATCATGGTGCAAAGGTAACAGAATTGTTAAAACAACCACAGTATCAGCCAATGAGTATGTGTGATCAAGTATTGTCTTTATTTGCGGTAAAAGAAGGATTTATGGATGAAATTCGTGTAGAAGATGTTCCAGAATTTGAAAAGACGATTCATAAATCATTCCATGCAAATTATGTAGATATTTGTAATGAAATTGATGAAAAACAAGCACTTAGTGATGAACTTATTGAAAAGATGAAGAATGCTATGAAAGACATTCTTGATCAATTCAAACTTCTTAAGGGAGTGAACTAATATGGCAGGCCAGTCTAGACAGGCGCTACGTACGCGTATTAAGTCTGTACAGTCTACCAGAAAAATTACAAAGGCAATGGAAATGATTGCCAATGCGAAGTTATTTCGTTCAAGAAGTAAAATGGAAGCAAATCGTGAGTATGCGAAAAAATTACAAGATACAGTAGATGAAATCGTTTCACATAATCAAGATGCTGAAAGTCAGTATTTGATACAAACAGATAATGCACATAAGGTGACAATTGTATTTGGATCTGATTTGGGATTGTGTGGTGGATATAATGCAAATATATTGAAGTATAGCTTAGAAAATATTGATATAAATGATCCAATATTTTTGATTGGAACTTCTTTATACCATGAATTCCAAGAAAAAGGATTTCATTTATTAAATCAAAATGAAATTTCTAGCGATAAATTAACTTTTGCGGAATTGAAAAATATAGTGGAACAATGCGTTCATCTTTATCAAAATAAAGAAGTTGGTAGTGTACAAATAGTATATACAAGATTTGTAAATACAATGACATTCAAACCAAATATTGATGTATTGCTTCCATGTACAATTAAAGAAAAACAAAAAGAAGAAAAAGACAAGTCAAAACTTCCTGTTGAAACTTTGTTTGAACCTGACGCAACTACGATTCTAGACAGTTTAATACCTATGATGATTACAGATGTAGCCTATTCTGATTGGATGGAATCTACTACAAGTGAACAAGGAAGCAGAAGAGTTGCGATGAAGACCGCGTCTGATAACGCAGATGATTTATCTTCTTCATTACAACTTGAATACAATAAAGCACGTCAGTCGGCTATTACCCAGGAAATCACTGAAATTGTCGGCGGAAGTAGTGCAGTATAAGAAAGAAGGCATGTATGAGCAATAAAGGAAAAATCCTACAGGTCATTGGACCAGTTATTGATATCCGCTATGAAGCGGGACAATTACCTTCTATCAAAAATGCAATTTTGATTGAAATGCAAGATGGATCTAAGATGACTGCTGAAGTTGCACAACATATTGGTGATGATGTTGTTCGATGTATCGCAATGTCTTCTACAGATGGTCTAGTTAGAGGCATGGAGTGTATTGATACAGGTGCTCCAATTGAAGTACCTGTAGGTGATGCAGTTCTTGGTAGAATGTTCAATGTACTTGGTGAAGCAATTGATGGCTTGGGTGATGTAAAGGCAGATAAGAAGATGCCAATTCATAGAGAAGCTCCATCTTTTGCACAACAAACAACACAAAATGAAATACTTGAAACAGGAATCAAAGTAATTGATCTTCTTTGCCCTTACGCAAAAGGAGGAAAGATTGGTCTATTTGGTGGTGCAGGCGTAGGTAAAACTGTATTGGAACAAGAATTGATTCATAATATTGCAATTGAACATGGTGGTAGATCAGTCGTTGCTGGTGTTGGTGAAAGAACACGTGAAGGTAATGACATGTACTACGAAATGAAGAACTCTGGTGTATTGAAAAATACTGTTTTGACATATGGCCAGATGAATGAGTCACCAGGTGCTAGAATGAGAGTTGCATTGAGTGCTCTTACAATGGCTGAATATTTCCGTGATGTAGAGCATCAAGATGTGCTTTTGTTCATTGATAATATTTTCCGTTTTACACAAGCAGGTTCTGAAGTTTCAGCACTTCTAGGCCGTATGCCTTCAGCAGTAGGATATCAGCCAACACTTGCTACAGAAATGGGTCAATTACAAGAAAGAATTACTTCTACAGAAGATGGTTCTATTACATCTGTGCAATGTGTATATGTACCAGCTGATGACTTAACTGATCCAGCACCTGCTGCAACATTCTCACACTTGGATGCTCGATTAGTACTTGATCGTTCTATTGCTGCATTAGGTATTTATCCTGCAGTTGATCCACTTGGTTCATCTTCACGTATGCTAGATCCATTAGTTGTTGGGGAAGAACATTATCAAGTTGCACGAGGTGTACAAGAAATTTTACAAAGATATAAGGAATTGCAAGATATCATCGCAATTCTTGGTATGGATGAACTTGGGGAAGAAGATCGAAAGACCGTAAACCGTGCACGTCGTATTAGAAACTTCCTTTCACAACCATTCTCAGTTGCAGAACAATTTACAGGTATGAAAGGTATTTATGTACCTGTGAAAGATACAGTTCGTTCATTTAAGGAAATACTTGATGGTAAATATGATGATCTACCAGAAGCAGCATTCCTTTCTGTAGGTACAATTGAAGATGTTGTGAAGAAAGCAGAGTCATTAAAATGAGTGAACTTCATGTACGCATAGTAACACCTCAAGGAATCTATAAAGAATTTGATACGCCGATTATCAATATTCAAACGGAAGACGGAAACCAAGGTGTATTACCAAATCATATGCCGCTTGTTACAATGTTAAGAATTGGTTCAATGACATCTGATGAAAATGGTGTTCGTCAAACATATGCAATTGCAGGTGGATTATTCTATTTCAGAGATAATGTTGCTGAAATATTAACAGATGCAATAGAAAATAAAAATGATATTGATTTAGAACGAGCAAAGAAAGCAAAAGAACGTGCAGAAAATAGACTAGAATCAAATGATCCAAATATCGATTTAAAACGTGCACAGCTTGCTTTATCTAAAGCACTCAATAGAATCGAGATCAAAGACTTAAAATAAAAACAGAGTAGTTTCTTATATGAAGGAAACTACTTTTTCTATTTATGAGTGAGAATATGATATATTTGAAAGTACGAAATGAAGAGAATAAAAAAATGAGT
>CALBJM010000125.1 GCA_937893225.1 uncultured Erysipelotrichaceae bacterium
AATCGATGCGATTTTTAAATATTTCCCATGTCTACTTGATTAGGGTTGTATCAAATATTCTTTCACAACTTTTTTTGATAAATTAAATTTGATATTCTACCCATTTTCCTTTTTTAAAACGTATACCTAGGAGAATGAATCTAGATAATTGATCAGATAAGATACCAATCCAAATGCCCGCAAGTCCTAGTGGAATGATCGTTGCTAGAACGTATGTTACAATCGTACGAATAAGTGTTACAGAGATGAGGGATGCTATGAGTGTATATTTTACATCTCCTGCACCTCTAAGACATCCGCCAAATATAACTTGTGAAATTTGAAATAACACGATGATCATTATAAATCTAGTTAGCATGATGCCGTCTTGTAAAATATCTGCTTGCGTGAAGAATAAAGCAAACAAATCTTTTCCAAAGAAGAATAGGATGATTGCTAAGAGTACGGATATCATGAAACCTACGATTTGACATGTATTTCCATATGCTTTCGCTTTATTTCCATCTTTTTCACCTAATGCTCTACCAATGAGTGCTACAGCAGCAACTTGCATGCCGTCTCCAAAAGAGAATGTCAAAGATAAGAAATTCATCCCAACATTATGTGCAGCAAATGCGTCTGTACCTAGTTTGCTGCTAATACAGAAGTTGTGAGAAATCCAACACGCATTGCAATATTTTCAATCAAAAAATTGCTGCCAAGAGAAGTAATGGATGTGAGTGTTTCTTTCAAAGGGTGAATATTTTCTTTTAAGATAAATGGAATAGAAACATAACTATCTTTTTTGAATAAAGAGCGTATGGACATGAGGGAAGCAACAATTGTACCAAGTACTGTAGCAATTGCTGCTCCTGCTAATCCCCATTTTGGAAATCCAAAATTCCCGCCGATAAGCAAATAGTTAAATAAAATATTTACACAAGAAGAAGCGATATTTGTCGTCATTGCAATTTTTGTATTGCCGCTGCCTCTTTGTGCGGCGTTGATAACCATGGATAATACATTGAAAATCATGCCGCCTTGAATGATTTTGAAATACGTAACTCCATAGGCATGTGTATCAGAAGCCGAACCACATAAATGAATGATTGGATCCGCAAAGAAAATCGATAAAGTTGTCAATAGAATCGTTAGAATTATGGATATAACAACCGCAGTTATGAGTACTTCATTTGCATTCTTTTGATTGTTTTGTCCTCTTCTTCTAGCAACCAATGCACTGACAGCTACATTTATCGCAAAGAAAAAGGATAGCGTAATAAATTTTGGCTGTGTTGTTAATCCAACTGCACTGACCGCATATGTTCCTAGGGAGGATACCATCATTGTATCTATCATTCCTGCTAAAGAAATGAAGAAACTTTCTAGTACTGCAGGCCAAGCGGTAGATAAGGTATCTTTAAATAATTGTATTTTTTGCATAAAACCTCCAACATGATGTATTTATTATAATTTGTAAGTTGTGAAACATATTTCCGAAATATGGAAATGTGTATGGTACAATGATGCGTGAATCGAGGTGGAAAATGACTAGACAATATTGGAGACCATCAAACATGTTAAATCCTGTACCAGCAGTATTAATTACATGTCGAGATGAAAATGGAAAAGCAAATGCTATGACAGCAGCTTGGGCAGGAACGATTTGTTCTGATCCAGTAATGGTGTCTGTTTCTATACGTAAAAATCGCTACTCACATGATATTATTCAAAGAACTGGGGAATTTGTCATGTGTTTGACAAATCGTGCTATGGTAAGAGCTACGGATTATTGTGGTATCTATAGTGGTGCAAAAGTTGATAAATTCAACTTGCCTGGTCAGTTACATATCACAGAAGAAGATGCTAAATTGGTGAAAGCACCTTGTATTAAAGAAAGTCCTGTTTGCTTAGAGTGTAAAGTAAAACAAATACTTGAACTTGGTACGCATGATATGTTTATAGCTGAAGTTGTAAGTACAGATATAGATGATTCTTTATTGGATGAAAATGGAAGATTAGATTTACAAAGAGCAGACTTGATTGCGTATAGTCATGGAGAGTATTATGCTCTTGGAAAGAAAATAGGAAAATTTGCTTTTACATCTTTGAAGAGTGAGCAACAAGAAAATCTAAAAGAAAAAAATACCCCAAAAGGAAATAGAACGAACTTTAAAGGTAGAAAGAAGAACAGACGACACGATAAATAAGTATTTTCTATAAAATAAAACCAAGTATTGTTTGTAGCAGTACTTGGTTTATTTAGTGTGCCAGGCATGGTGCATATCTAGAGAGTTGAAACGTACTCTCTGTCGA
>CALBJM010000126.1 GCA_937893225.1 uncultured Erysipelotrichaceae bacterium
GCCAAGAATGATTTTCAAAGGAAAATCTATTCCCGCAAGAAGTGAAAAAGGATTTACAGCACATCGTGGCGACTTACTTATCGTAAATGATAATCTCGAACACTATCGTGGAGAATTATGGGTAGTTTGCCATGATATTGAAGTCTCTAACGAATACAACCTTGTTGGTAAATTAGATGCTCATGAAGATATCTTGCTTGATTGGATCAAGCCAGATTCACCATTTGGCATTATCAAGTAACGCAAAAAGACCACTATGTGGTCTTTTTCTTTTCGCAACATCTGATACAATTATGCAAAAGGAAAAAAAATACATGAAAACCTGTGGAATCATATGTGAATACAATCCATTTCATAATGGACACAAATATCAAATTGAACAAACGAAAAAAAGAACAAATGCTGACGTCATGCTTGCCGTCATGACTGGTCACTTTACACAAAGAGGGGAACCTGCTTTTATAGATAAATGGCAAAGAGCAGAAGCCGCTATACACAATGGAATCGATGTTGTTATTGAACTTCCTTATATTTATTCTACACAAGCTGCTTCACAATTTGCACAAGGTGGCGTAGATATTCTAAAACTCTGTAATGTCGACTATATCAGTTTTGGCAGTGAATGTGGAAATCTAGAAAATTTAAAGGAAATTGCTGAAACACCAGTTAATCTCAACCATATCCGTGAAATCATGGATACTGGCGTGTCCTTTCCGAAAGCATATTCTTTGCTCACTAGTGCAATGGAGCCGAACGACATATTAGCTGTATGCTATCTCAAAGCAATCCAAGATACAACTATCAAGCCTATTTTGATAGAAAGAAACACTGGATATTTTGACGAAAGTATTCAACATATCGCAAGTGCATATGCTATCCGTAAAGCCATTCAAAATAAACAAAGCATCTCAAATTGTACGCCCATGGCAGAGCAAATCACCAATGCAAATCACGTAACTATGGAACGCTTTTATCCATATATTCGTACAATGCTTCTTATGACACCTTCAGAAAAACTATCTACATATTTTTTAATAACAGAAGGCATAGAAAACCATCTCAAAAAGAGCGCTGAAAAGAATGCCACTTACGAAGGATTTCTCAGCGATTGTATCACTTACCGTTACACAGCTTCCAAAATCAGAAGATGTCTAGTACAAATGATGATGCAAATCACAAAAGAATACGTCAAAAATCTGCCAAACATGGACACAATCAGAATCCTTGCTTTTAATGACACCGGCAGACAATGGCTGCACGAAAAAAGAAAAGCGGACATACATGTTGCATCCCGCTTTGCTGATGTTCCAGAAATCTATAGAAAAATGGAATATCAAGCCACCCAACTCTATACAAGTGCTTTACCAGAAAATGTTAAGCAAAAACTTTTAAAAGAAGAAATTCGAGGGGCGCATTATATCAAAGACTGAATTTCAGTCTTTTTTTATACACGCATATTCTTTTTCACGGAACCCAAAAAGCACAATATCTTCACTCACAAGAATAGGACGTTTTACAAGCATGCCATTCGTAGATAATAGCTGCAACACTTCCTCCTCTTGCATTGTTGGCAATTTTTCTTTCAATTGCATTTGTCGATACAACATACCCGAAGTATTGATCATTTTCTTAAGCGGAACATTGCCCCTTTCTTTCCATGCTTTTAATTCTTCAAAAGTTGGATGCTCTTCTACAATATTTCTTTCTTCAAACTCAAACGAATTATCTACTAACCATTTCTTAGCCTTTTGACAAGTACTACACTTTGGATAACACACAAATAACATACATTACACCTCTATAAGTAGAATAACACATACACACACAATCTTCTCGAATTTTCCAGCATTTTGATACATAATAGTATCTGCATTAGGAGAAGAAAAAATGATTATTGAACAAATTGATCCAAAATTATTAGAACTCGCAACAAAATCTGAAACAGATCTCAAAGATATATACAAAAAAATTGACGAAATCTGTTTATACAATTCTGATAGAATTCTATCTGCTTTCATTGAAAATAATGTATCCTACTCAGACTTTGCGGATATCAATGGCTATGGCGACTATGATGAAGGAAGAGACAAACTCGAAAAGATATTTGCTTCTGTTTTGGGCAGCCAAGACGCACTTGTACGCCCACAAATCATGAGTGGAACAAACGCACTATTTCTCACTTTTTCAGCATTATTAAAACACGGAGACACAATGATTTCCTTAACAGGCAAACCGTATGATTCTTTACAAGAAATGATTGGTCTAAGTGGAAATTCTTCACAATCTTTAAAAAAAGCTGGTGTTTTATATGAACAAATCGATCTAGTAAACAATGAATTCGATGAAGATAAAATTGTAGAACGTCTAAAACAAAATAATGTAAAACTCGTTGAAATTCAAAGATCCAGAGGCTATTCCTCACGTAAATCTCTCACAATTCAGAAAATCGAACATGTCATTTCTAAAATCCGAGAAGTCAATAAAGATGTCATCATCATGGTAGACAATTGCTATGGTGAACTTGTAGAAAAGAAAGAACCAGGACATGCTGGTGCGGATATCACTGTTGGTTCTCTCATGAAAAATCTTGGTGGTGGTGTGGCATCTACTGGTGGTTATGTCGCTGGAAGAAGTGATTTGATTGAAATGGTAGCTGATAGACTAACTGCTCCTGGTATTGGAAAGCACCAAGGCGCAAACTTCAATCAAAATAACGCGTTCTTCAAAGGCTTATTCATGGCACCAAATGCCGTAAGAAGTGCATTAAAAACACAAGTATTCGCTTCGTACATGCTAGAAAAACTAGGATATAAAAATGTTAGTCCTGCTTGGAATGATGAACGCACAGATATCATCCAAACAGTCGAACTAGGCACAGAGGACAATCTCGTTCGTTTTACGCAAGGCATTCAAGAATCATCCCCTATCGATTCTTATGTACGTGTCATGCCTGCACCAATGGCTGGATATCCTTTTGATGAAGTCATGGCATGTGGAGCATTTACACAAGGTAGTACGATCGAACTCAGTGCTGATGCTCCTGTTATTCCACCATATACATTGTATATGCAAGGTGGATTATCTTTAGAATATGGAAAATTATCTATATTGCTCGCATTAACAAAGATTCAATCCAAATAAGTTAAAAACTGAGGAAAACATTCCTCAGTTTTTAACTACCTATTTGTCCGCCATCAATACGAACAATCGTATTATTGATAAAATCAGCTTGATCACTCACCAAAAAACACACCAAATGCGCAACTTCTTCTGGTTCACCATATCTTCCAACCAATATTTTTTCACACTCTTGGCGCAAGAATTCTTCGTCATACCCATCTAATTCTGTTTCCGTGCCAATAAACCCTGGGGCAACAGCATTCACATGAATATAAGGTGCAAATTGTACCGCAAGATCATGTGTCAAAGAATTCAATGCTGCCTTGCTAGCATCATAATCAATACTCATTGGATAATATGTATTCATGCCATTTGTAGAAGAAATATTAATGATTCTTCCATATTCTTGTTCCATCATATGTTTTTTCACACGCACTGCACAATTAAATGCACCAACAACATTCACATCCAAGGTCTTACGAAATTCTTCAGCTGTCTTTAAATGAAACAAATTGGACAAATCCACTGCAGCATTATTCACCAAAACATCTACTCCACCCAATTGCTCTTCAATGTTGTGGACCATACGATCCACTTCTACTTCACTAGACACATCTGCTTGTATACACAAACACGTTACAGGAAATGTTTCTTGTATATGCTTTTGCAGCAATTCTGCTTCCTTTTTAGAATGCAAATAATTAATGACAACATCATAACCATTTTCAGCCAATTTCCAAACAATTGCTTTTCCTATACCTTTAGCAGACCCTGTAACAAGTGCCACTCTCTTTTTTGTATTACACATATATGAAAAAAGAGCTTATGATTAAGCTCTTGAAGAATACTTTCCATCTGCAGTAGAAACGAGAATCTTTTCGCCTTCTTCAATAAACTGAGGAACTCTTAGATTCAAACCAGTATCTGTTACTGCATCCTTCGTCTGAGAAGATGGAGCACCCTTAATTGCTGGTGTTGTTTCAACAACAGTCAATTCAACCTTATCAGGTACAGAAATTGCTAATACCTGTCCTTCAAAGATCTGTAAAATAACATCCATACCTTCAATTAAGAAGTACTTATTCATGCCAATCTGTTCTTCGCTCAATTCATGTGTTTCGAATGTTTCCATATCCATGAAATAATACATATCTCCAGCAGAATAAGAATACTGAGCACTCTTCTTTTCAATCATTGCAGATTCAAACTTTGTTGAAGCATTGAAGTTTCTTTCCTGTGTGGAACCAGTCTTCAAATTCTTCATCTTAGTTTTTAAAATTGCTGCACCCTTACCTGGCTTTACATGCATGAAGTCAATAACTACCCATGGATCGCCGTCTACCATCACTGTTAAACCTGTTTTAAAATCTCCAGCTTCAATTGCCATATTTATACCTACCTTTTTTTATCATTTTGTTCGTTGATATTTTACCAATATAATGCACTTTTATCAATATTATCAGAACAATGACTTCTTTTCCTCACTATGTGATTTGATATATTTGCTCCATTTAATATAACCATATGTCGTATTTGTAAAATACCCAAGTTTCAACACAAGTAATACATACTGTCCAGACATAATGTTAATGACAGCTTCTAAAGCAGCACAAATATACCACGCTATCCACTGTTCTCGCATTCTAAAGAAAATAAACAAACCATTTGCAACACCTACAGCGGAAGCACATGCATCAATATATGTAATAGCTGTCTCTAATTGCTTATTTCCATTCAAGAAATCCGTTTGAATATCTAATCCACTTAAGAAATATCCTACAACGACTGTCCAAACAATGATAGCTAAAATAACTAGTACTTCTTGATAACCTTTTAGTCTTCTTACCGCCGTCAATTCATCGCTATCTTCATCTTTATGCTTACTCCAATTAATATAGCTCAAAATATCAATTGGCAACCAGAAGAATAAAGTCGTTGCAATCGTAGCAAAACGATACATCAATACCAAACACGTACCAATTTCCGTTATTTCTACAAGAACTGACACTAAGAAATTATAACGTGATTGCTTAGATATCAACAATTCACACAATATATTCAAAAATGTATCCAACAGATGCAACAACATGATAACGATTCCATTGACACCATTTGCACTCTCTTCTGGAAAAGCTACCGCAACGATCGTTGCTAACACCATGATGGACATAAACCAACACTTTTCATATGTCGTAAATGCCTTTGAAAATACCAATACAACGATTACGGCTAATGACAAGATAAACAAAGAAGTACCCAAATTAAATGTTGGCATAGATTGATTTGCCACAATCAATCGATATGCATCATTTACTTCTTCTTGACTAGGATCTTGATGATCGAAGTATAGTTTCACACCATTATCCGTATCATATTCATATGCCGTAATAACATTTGTATCTAAATTTTCATATTCCTCATAAGAATATGTTTCAACCAAATATGCATCACCATTTCGATATGTTACATCACAAACTGTGGAATCTTCATCATAGTCTTCATTGTCTACATCACGTTTCATATCCACAGACTGAACATAATGCAGCTGTCCATAATCATCATTTACTTCATGAAATCCAACAAAAAAAGAAAGAAGAGAACCAATAACAAGTGCAAGCAATAAAACAATTTCAATTATTCTTAACTTTTTATTTGGCTCTATATATGATTTTATTTTTTCTAGCATTACAAAACCCCCGCATGATTTTACCGCGATTTTATTTCTATCACAATTCTTTTTTCATGAACATTTTCAAAAAACATTTCAAAGATAAGCAACGAGAAAATGCAAGCGTTTACAATGCTTTTATAGAAAAATCATAACAATTCTTCATATATTCGCAAATCTTCATCTTGGAACACATTAAATATAACTTGTTTTATGCAACTATTTTTATTCAGATATTGTTTTATTGTAGTCGTAGCAATTTTAGCAGCTTGCTCTTGTGGAAAAGCAAATACCCCAGTAGATAAACAACAAAACGCAATTGATTCCACACCTGTTTCTTCAGCAAGTTTTAAACACGCTCTATAGCAACGTGCAAGCAAATCTTCATCTTCTTTTGTTACGATGGATTGAACAATAGGTCCTACCGTATGCAAAATATATTTGGCTGGTAAATTGTAACCAGGTGTTATTTTTGCTTGTCCTACTTCTTCTTCGTGCCCTTGCTTTTTCATAATTTCATACATCTTCAACCGTAACTCTATACCTGCATATGTATGAATAGAATTATCAATGCACGCATGCATTGGCGAAAAACACCCTAACATTTGTGAGTTGCATGCATCTACGATTGCATCACAACGAAGTGTTGTTATATCACCTTGCCAAATATATAACCGTGGATCAGATTGCACAGGTTTTAAGTCCGTAACATCTGTAATTCCACGTTCCTTGCTTCGCTCTTTCAGATATGCATCCTGAATTTCCAAAAATGTATCACTGATTGGTCTTGGTGGTCTAACATTCATAAGAGAGCGCAACAAATTTTCTTGTTCTTTCTTATCCAATGGAATTTGATAACCACCAAATCGAATTTTTTCTTTTAAAAGATACTTGATCAAATATTCTCTTCTTTCATCCTGCTTCATCTTATAAGCCTTTCCATATCTGTGATTGCTTTTCGCATATCCCCACAAATACCAATTGCACGTTTGTCAGAGTTTTTAGGAACAACAGCTTCGTCCATATTCAATCTTATCAAACTATACGATGGATTTTCTCGTAACATTTTTTCAAAAGGAAAACGAATGATTATTGGTGTGTTAAATCCAACACCAAGTTCTAATAGCACAACTTTTTTATCTTTGTTCTGTGCCAAAAAATCTGCATACCTATCTGCAGCCTCATGCCAAGCTTCATCTTCCACAAAATAGTTATCGCAACGAAGATGCATTTCCATTTTTTCACCCATTAAGGCGGCCTTTCTCCCGCCTTCACAAACCAGTAATGA
>CALBJM010000127.1 GCA_937893225.1 uncultured Erysipelotrichaceae bacterium
GATTCAACAGCTTCATCGCCTAAAGAAGCAAAGATACCTTCCATTCTTTCAGACCCAAATCGAATCATCAAATCATCCTGTACAGAAACAAAGAAGCGGCTCATACCTGGATCACCTTGTCGACCTGCACGACCACGCAACTGGTTATCAATACGTCTAGATTCGTGTCTTTCTGAACCCAACACGCACAAACCGCCAAGTTCTCTAACACCTTCTCCAAGCTTAATATCCGTACCACGGCCTGCCATGTTCGTGGCAATTGTCACAGCGCCTTTTTCACCAGCATGTGAAATAATTTCTGCTTCACGTGCATGGTTTTTCGCATTTAATACATTATGTGGAATTTTTCTTTCCTTGAGATATTTGGAAATCAATTCAGAAGTTTCTACTGCAATCGTACCTACAAGAATTGGTTGACCAGTCGCATGTCTTTCAACAACTTCATCCACTAGCGCCTTAAACTTAGCTTTCTTTGTTCCATACACAGCATCCGGATAATCAATACGTGCTACAGGTCTATTCGTTGGAATTTCATAAACATACATATTATAAATTTCTAAGAATTCTTCTTCTTCGGTTTTCGCCGTACCTGTCATACCAGCCAACTTATTATATAAACGGAAGAAATTTTGATATGTGATCGTTGCTAAAGTGGTCGTTTCTTGCTTAATAGAAATGCCTTCCTTTGCTTCAACCGCCTGATGCAATCCATCAGACCACTGTCTTCCTTTCATCAAACGACCTGTATTTGGATCTACAATTACAATTTCATCATCTGTTTCATCTACGACATAATCAATGTCTTTCAACATGATATAGTTTGCTTTCATTGCTTGATTAATGTGATGTAAAAGTTGTGTATGTGAAATATCATACAAATTCTCTACTTTGAACATTCTTTCTGCTTTCGCAACACCAGCTTCAGTCAAAGTCACTGTCTTACTTCTTGCATCAATTTCATAATCCACATCAGCAGTAAGCTTTTTCACAAAACGATCTGCTTGTAA
The DNA here is from genome assembly GCA_937893225.1 of uncultured Erysipelotrichaceae bacterium. Classification (GTDB taxonomy): domain Bacteria; phylum Bacillota_I; class Bacilli_A; order Erysipelotrichales; family Erysipelotrichaceae; genus Bulleidia. Next base: position 1,008 of record CALBJM010000127.1, read on the forward strand.
ATATAAATTTGCTGTTTGCTTTTGACCACCTGAAATAATCAATGGAGTTCTAGATTCATCAATCAAGATTGAGTCAACTTCATCCACCAAAGCAAAATTCAAGCCACGCAATACACGATCATTTACATTTGTGACCATATTATCTCTTAAATAGTCAAATCCAAGTTCAGAATTTGTCGTATAGGTAATATCACAAGCATACGCTTGCTTCTTTTGGAATTTTGTCAATTGTCTTAGGTTCACTCCTACGCTCAAGCCTAAAAAACGATAGATTCTCCCCATCCAATCCGCATCACGCTGGGAAAGATACTCGTTGACAGTTACAACATGCACACCTTTACCTTCCAAAGCATTTAAATACACTGCCATAACAGATGTCAAAGTTTTACCTTCACCCGTTTTCATTTCGGCAATGTCTCCACCTTGCATAACTGTAGCACCCATCAACTGAACAGGATATGGGAATTCACCAATCACTCTTCTAGCTGCTTCTCTAGCCGTCGCAAAAGCATCCACATAGATATCATCTAATGTTTCTCCATTAGCTAATCTTTCTCTGAGTTTTACAGTCATTCCCTTCAATTCATCATCGGATTTATTTTTATATTCTTCTTCTAGATCCAATACTGGTTGGATCTTTTTTTCTACTTGTCTGATTTTACGAGCATCCTCGTTAAATAATCTAGATATAAAATTTGCCATAATATCCTCCATTTTTCGTATAAAATAGCTAATAAATTATATCGTCAAGCCACATAAATAGCAATGATTGCAAAAAAAACAAGCATCATCTGATCCATGTATGATTTGCGCTCACACAATACGCTTCTATAACATGATTTCTTTTTTCTAGACAAGAGATTGCACCAGACAATGTTGCACCAGTTGTAACCGTATCATCCACAAGTACTATTTTTTTAGGCAATTGGATTCCTTCTTTTAAACGAATTGTATGCTTCATTTCACTTCTTTGTTCTGCAGACAATGTTTTTTGAGAAATATTAACTGTTTTCTCAAATGCATCTAACATCTCTAATCCTAAACAAGAAAACATTTCATGTAGATGCAAAAATCCTCTTTGTTCCACTTTTTCTTTGGCACTAGGCAACAACAAAAGTGTATACCCCTTATATCGCCGTTTCAGTTTTTTTCTAACTCCCCATAAAAAAGCATCTTTTAGTGCTTCGTCTCCACACTCCTTAAACTGAATCAAGCACTGCGAAAAAGCCTTATTATACACATAATCTGATTGCACACGTACACCATCTATTGCACAAACAATACGCTTCTTCAACCATGTATTTCTACACGCCTCACATAATACATCATCTCCGTATAAAATATCTTTTAACGAACCATAACGCATATCTTTTCCACACATCAAACACCGCATGACAAATTTGCCTCTTCCAATGCCTGTACACACGCATTCACCATTTCACACTCTTCCGTACACAAAAACAAAACATCTCCTGTAGGATCTTGAAAATCACGTCCTGCTCTACCAGCCATCTGTACAAGCCCTGCCTCATCAAATACAGAATGATTTGCTTGTAATACACAAACATCTGCATGTGGAATTGTTACACCACGTTCCATGACTGTTGTCGCAATCAATATTCCATTGCCTTCCTTACGAAATCCTTCAATCACCGCATCACGATTCTCAGTTTTACTAGAACAAATAGAACAATGCAAAAACAAATTCAAAAAACGACCAATGATGACAGACATCCGAATCGTAGGCACAAATACAATTCTTGGATGTTGCTTATGTGCAAACAACCAACGAATCAAAAAACAAAGACCAATTCCCATAGGGCACTTGATAACTCTTGGCACTGGAATAGGTTTTCCATGTGGACGAACATTTAATTTCAAGCAAATTACACGTCCTTCTTGGATCTCGTTTTTTAAATATGCATCCGGTGTGGCAGTCAAATACACACAATGTCCTTTACGCACTGCTTTTGAAATCCCAAATAGCACTTCATTATTTCGATATGGGAACGCATCCGGTTCATCCAATATCAACAAATCTATACCTTTTGGTGCATATCTATATAGTTGATGTGTAGTACATACAATCAAATCTCCATCCACTACATCTGTATGTCCTCCACACACTGCTATGACTTTTGCTGTATTAAAATATGTCTGTAATCTTTCCGCGACCTCTAAAACAACTTGTCTGCGCGGTATAGCAAAACAAACTTTTTTATGTTGTCGCAAAAATGATGCAATCGTCGGAATTACGATTTCTGTTTTCCCCGCACCGCACACTGCTTGTACTAAAACATCATCTTGCAATATTGCTTCACGCAAAGCATAAGCAACGTTTTCTTGTGCAGGTGTCAAAGGATACTTTAGTTGATATTCATACGCACCTGAAGTAATTTCGCACAAACTCACACTCTCTTCCTCTTCTTCCACCATTGCTCTTCCAAACGCTATACACTTTCTACAATACCAACCTTTACTCCCTTTATAAAACCACTCTCTATCTTCATTCAAACATCTTTTACATTGCATATTTTCACCTAATACTGTATTCACATATTTTTTCAATTTTCCAAAAATTCATAAAATGTAAAATTTTTATATTACATGTAAGCCCTTACTTGCTATAATAAAAAAAGAAACAAAGAAAGGATTTATTATTATGGCAGACAAAAAAATTGTTTTATTTTGTGCAGGAGGCATGTCTACTTCTTTACTCGTCAACAAGATGAATGAAGCAGCAAAACTTGCAGGAAAGGATTATAGCATTGAAGCTCACGGCGTTGCAGAAGAAGAAAAATACGTACCAGAAGCAGACTGCGTATTACTTGGCCCACAAATTCGTTATGCTTTAAAGAAGCTTCAAGAAAAATACCCAGAAAAACCTATTGAATCAATTGATATGAGAACATACGGAACAATGGACGGTAAAGGTGCTATTGCACAAGCTCGCAAGCTCATGAATGACTAAGGCAAAAAAATGAGTTTTCCTAAAAATTTTTTATGGGGTGGTGCTACAGCTGCCAACCAATATGAAGGTGGATATAACAGTGGTGGAAAAGGATTAGCCGTTTGTGATTTTCTAAAGGGTGGTGACAATATTCGTCACATAGCAAGAAAATTTCTATTTCAATTACCTGATGGAACACAAAAAGAACTCACACCATTTGAAGATATTCCACAAGGTGCAATTCCAATCATGGAAGAAAACACCTACTACCCAAGCCATGATGCAACGGATTTCTATCACCATTGGAAAGAAGATTTAGCCTTAACAAAAGAAATGGGTTGTAACTTCTTCCGTATGTCTTTAAATTGGACAAGAATTTATCCAAATGGAGATGACGAAAAACCAAATGAAGAGGGAATTGTTTTCTACGAAAACATTTTCAAAGAATGTCAAAAACTCGGTATTACTCCTCTAGTAACATTGAATCATTTTGATTGTCCATTACATTTGGCTAATGCTTATGATGGTTGGGTATCCCGTCATACATTAGAAGCATTTGAACGCTTCGTAACTACCGTTTTCACTCGCTATAAAGGTTTAGTGCATTATTGGTTGACCATTAATGAAATCAATCTCAATGGCATGTATATGATGAATGGAATTCATGAGCAAAATTCGAACATTCAAAATAAAGAACAATGCAGATGGCATTTATTTTTAGGTAGTGCCTACGCAGTCAAAAAAGGGCATGAAATTGATCCAACAAACAAAATTGGTCTTATGATTGCGCAAAGTGCCACTTACCCATATTCTTGTAAACCAGAAGATGTTTTTGCGGAAGTAAAAGGATCAAATGAATACAAGTGGTTTTATGGAGATGTTATGGTAAGGGGCTACTACCCTTCTTGGAAAGTTAAGGAATTAGAAAGAAATCACATCACCATTAAAAAAGACGATGGAGATGCCCAATTATTAAAAGAAGGCACAGTTGATTTCTATAGTTTTTCTTACTATTCATCAAATGTCTATGCTGCAGATCCAAAAAATCACACATTTACGGAAACCAATCTTGTTCAAACGATTCAAAATCCGTACCTCAAAGCAACAGATTGGGGTTGGACTATCGATCCATTAGGCTTGCGCATCATCCTCAATCAAATTTATGATCGTTATCAAATCCCGATGATGATCGTTGAAAATGGATTAGGTGCAATCGATAAGCTTGAAGAAGATGGTACTGTCAATGATGATTATCGTATTGATTATATGAGAAATCATATCAAGATCATGAAACAAGCTATCGAAGAAGATGGCGTTGATCTTATCGGTTACACAGCTTGGGGATTTATTGATCTTGTTTCTGGCGGAACTGGCGAAATGCGTAAGCGTTATGGTTTTATTTATGTCAATCGCGATGATGACGGAAATGGAGATTTTTCTCGTATTCGCAAAAAATCTTTCTACTATATGCAAAAAGTATATACAAGTAATGGCGAAGATTTAGATTAGCCTCCAGTAAAACACTCTCATGATATTTTCACGAGAGTGTTTTTTTATTTTACATCTTCAATTGTAGTGATTTTTAAATTAGCATAACTTCCGTCGACTGCTTTCACTTTTACATCACTATATTTTTCCACAAGAGAAGCATCATCTGTTCCGTTGAAATGATCCTCAATTGCTTTCTTCATGCAAGTGGTAATCAAATCCGTACGAAATGCCTGTGGAGTTTGCGCACACATCAGCGTTGAGCGATCATACGTCATTTCAACATATCCATTAACAACCCGTTTAATCGTGTCTTTACATGGCACCATTAATAAACATGCATCTTCGTGCAGTAAGGTCTCCTTTATACGCTGTATACACTCTAAAGGAACAAATGGTCGAGCACCATCATGAATCATAACATATGGATTTTTCACCGCCAATAATCCATTTCTTACAGACTCTTGTCGTGTTGCACCGCCTTTAACAAGTATAATACCATTCATTTTTCCACAATGTTCTTTCAGATATGTTTTCGCATCCGTCACAACAATAATTTGTGTACACTCACGATCACTTTGAAATACAGAAATCGTTGTATCCAAAATGCTCCTACCATCTTTCAACTTCATATAAACTTTGTTATACCCAAGTTTCATTCGTGTACCACTACCAGCAGCACATATTAACGCACTATATTCCATACTTCACACCCTCTTATACATATTTAAGCACAAAAAAACTTCTCTGGCACAGAGAAGTTAAGAAACAACAGCCCCAATCATTCCATAAGAAACGATCGTCATAATTACTGCTGCTAATAATATTCCTAGTAAAATAGATAAAGATGCTTTTTTCAAATCCATATCAAATACAGAAGCAACCAACGCACCCGTCCAAGCACCAGTACCAGGAAGTGGAATCCCTACAAACAATAACAATCCCCAAAATCCATATCGATCAATCTTCGGCTTATTCTTTTCTGCCTTAGCCATGATCCAATCCGTTATCTTACTCATATGATGTTCACTCATCCAATGCAATATTTTCTTAATCAAAAGCAAAATAAAAGGAATGGGAAGAATATTACCTATGACACACCAAAATACACCTGACCATAGTGGCATATTCAATAACTTAGCTAATATCAAACCACCTCGTTCTTCAATCAGTGGAATCATCGAAACAAAAAACACACTCAACCAATGCGGAAAAGCAACATGTGCTGCCCACCATCCAACAAATGCTTCCATCACATCACCTCTTTCAACCCGCTTACTTTAGCATGTATTTTCCTATTCCACAACAAATCCAAAAAAAATTTCACATTTTTATTGACAGGCATATAAATAATTGGTATATTAATTGAGCATTCAGTGAGACATGCGGGCCTGTAGCTCAGGTGGTTAGAGCGCACCCC
>CALBJM010000128.1 GCA_937893225.1 uncultured Erysipelotrichaceae bacterium
TGGTGGTAACGCAATCGTTGAAATCTTTGTCTCTGGTAGAACAGCAGCAAACGCTATCGACGCAGATAATCAATAAGATTTAGGGAACGTGTATCAAAGATATGCGTTCTTTTTTCTTGCAAACAAGCGCAAAACATGTAAAATTAATTCTGTTGTTTTTCAACCGAGAGTAGCGGCTACCTCTCGTTAACTAAAATAAGGAGAAATAGGAATGAAAACAAAAAAATTCGCAGATATTGCGATGATCGCTGCAGTTTACACTGTTTTGACACTTGTACTTGCGCCATTGTCTTATGGAAATTTACAAGTTAGAGTTTCAGAAGCATTAACGATGTTGCCACTTGTGTATGAACCTTCTATTTTAGGTGTTACATTAGGATGCTTTTTAGCAAATTTGATTGGTGCAATGACAGGCTTGAATCCTACAGGATATATTGATGCTATCATTGGTACAATGGCCACATTTGGTGCTGCATATTGTACTTGGAAGTTTAGAAATGTGCGTGTTAGGAAGTTACCTTTGCTTTCCATATTAATGCCTGTGATTTGGAACTTTGTGTTTGTTGGAGCAGAGCTTGGGTATTTATTCATGCCAAATAATTTGCTTGTTGGTACTCTTGTCAATGGTACATGGGTTGCATTGGGTGAAGTTATTGCGGTGATTGTAGGTTTTATACTCATTCGTGTATTAGACAAGCGCAAAGTATTTAAAAATAAATAAGAAAATAAAAAGATTCGTACGTAGCCGTGGCGAATCTTTTTTGTTTTCTTATTGTTTGGACAACATATATTCTGTGTGTATTTTATAACAAATACATTGTACTACATGATCCATGAGAAGTTGTTGAGGAACAGAGGCTGTAAAAGTAGAGTTTTCTCCATTTTGAAAGAGATCATTTAGAGTAGATTCAAAACGTTGAATGAACAAGTTGTAGGCTTGTTCTACAGTACTGTCTTTCATATTTGTATGAATTTTGATGAGCTCTGCTATTTGAGACATAGAATAACAATGCTTGAGAATTGTCACAACAATGAAATATGCAAGGTGCTTCCTGTTATAGTGTTTTTTTGTAGGTGGCTCAACGATGTTTGTTTTGACATAGTTGTTGATCATAGGTTTCGTGATGAATTTTTCATCATTGAAATAAATACTTGAGAGTTGTTGTTCTATGTAAGTGATGACTTGATCCATATATAGATCTATAGTTGGTAATTCTTCCCATTTTGGAAATTGAAAAGTATTCATATAGAATATCTTTATTTTAGTTTTTTGATAGCTTGCAGACGTAGGCAATCGAGTTCATCATCATCTACAGAAGGATCGGCGTCAATCATAGTTTTGAAGCTAGCTTCTAAAATCATTTGATATGCATCATTGATATCGTATTTTTTGATGAGTCTTCTGAAAACCGTATTAACTTCTTCATGATTGAAACAATCAAATGCAACAAGCATGCTTAGCATGTGTATAAAATCTTGTGGTTTATCATCTTCATCCATATCTTCATCTTCGTCTAATACAGCATCTTGCAGCTCGTCAAAATCTTCGTCAAAATATTCGTAATCTTCGTGGTTTAACGGCTTATCAAAATCTCCAAATTTTTCGAATTCTAAATTCATTGGAAGATATATGTCATTTTCTTCATCATCTTCATCCAATTCTGGATCTATTTCTCCTGTCATGTAACGGTCAAAAGTCCAGCGTTCATTTTCAAATATGCCTTGTCCTTTACCTTCAATTAAGAATGCAATTGGAGAATTTTCATTTGTTTCATCGTGATAAATTTGTCCATTTTTTATTTTTTGACAAGTGAATTCCCAATTTTCTCCTGTATCATATGTAAAATTGAATTTTGTTGGAAGATCAGAAAGAGAATATTTTGAAATTGGTAATGCATTTTCGTCATAATACTCATCTAACCAAGAATCAAAAATGTAAGATTCTTTTTTTGTATGAAAAAGATAAGCATGCTCAAACCAAGCGCCAAAACTTTTAGCAATAATGCCTCCAAGTATAAGTAAGTTTGGGTCATCTTTAATAGCGAGTATGCGATATAGTCTTTTTGGATATTGAGAATATGTAACTTTGATTTGTGTATATACCATAATTTATATCCTTTCGCTTTAAGTGTAGTAAAAATATTTATAAATAACAAGATAGATTTCATAATGTAGAAATAATTACTACATCTATTGACAATGATATCTACATGGAATACAGTGATTAAAGAAATGAGGACAAAACTATGATACATATCGTTACGGATTCTTCTACTTTATATTCTATAAAGGAAGGAAAAGAAATTGGTCTTTCAATTGTTCCATTAAATATTACAGTGGAAGATTGTTCCTATAGAGATTTTGAAGATATTACTGATAAGCAGTTATTGGAAATGATAGCAGAGCACAAAATTCCACGAACTTCTCAACCATCTCTAGGCGAAAAAATTGATCTGTATAATTCTTTGATAAAACAAGGCGATGTCATCGATATTACAATGGCTTCTGGACTAAGCGGAACGTATCAAACTGCTTGTTTAGCCAAAAAAGCTTGTGATGCGCCAGAACGTGTATATGTTGTGGATTCTTTAACATTATGTGGACCACATCGAGCAATGGTGGATAGAGCTTTAGAAATGGCAGCTGAAAGA
>CALBJM010000129.1 GCA_937893225.1 uncultured Erysipelotrichaceae bacterium
TATCAGCACTTAGTTATGGACAAAAAAAGCGCGTTACGATTGCTGCAATTTTAGCATTAGAACCAAAGATGATTATTTTGGATGAACCAACAGCTGGACAAGATTATCGTCGTTATTCTGAAATTATGGAATTCTTAAAAACTTTAAATGAAATGGGCATTGCTATTGTCTTAATTACGCATGATATGCACTTGATGTTAGAATATACGACACGTTCTGTCGTATTGACAGATGGCAAAAAGGTAGCGGATGAATTGCCTGCAGAAGTATTAGGTGATGAAGCTTTGATTGAACATGCAAATTTAAAGAAAACAAGTTTATCAATTTTAGCCGAAAAAGCTGGCATAACGAATCGTGTTGATTTTATACATACATTTATTGCACATGAAGGAGGACATAAACATGAAAATTAAAATGTTTTCCTATGCACAATTAGATACATTTATTCATCGTTTGTCTGGATTGACGAAATTATTGAGCTTTTTGTTCTTATCCTTTGCGGTCATGTTAACGTATGACTATAGAATCATGTTGCTGACATTAGTGATTTCGATTGTTGCATTCCGTATTGCTAAGATACAATTAAAGCAAATTAAAGTCGTACTTTATTATGTTTTGTTTTTCTTGGTCATGAATTTAGTACTTACATATGTATTAGCTCCAAATTATGGCACAGAAATATATGGCAGCCAAACGATCCTATTTAAAATCAATGACTATTTTATTTTTACGAAAGAAACATTGTATTATTTAGCATTAAAAACACTGAAATATTTTTGTATGGTACCACTAGGTCTTATCTTCATCTTTACAACGAATCCAAGTGAATTTGCTTCTGCGTTAAATCATATTGGTATTCCTTATAAAGTATGTACGACGCTTTCTCTCACACTACGTTATTTTCCAGATATTATTCGAGACTATAATAATATTTCTCTAGCACAACAAGCACGTGGTATCGAATTAAGTAAAAAGCAAAAATTCACAAAGCGTGTCGCTATGACGGTAAAAATGGTCATTCCTCTAATTTTCTCAACGTTGGATCGTGTGGAAGTGATTTCCAACGCCATGAGTTTACGAGGATATGGAAAAGAAAAGAAAAGAAGTTGGTATTCGTACCGCAAACTTGAAATAAGTGATTATTTGATTGTCATTTTAAGTGTTGCGGTATTAGCATTGAGTTTGTTTATGCGCTTTTTTGTAACAAAGACAATGTTTTATTATCCATTTTAGAAAGAAGGAAATATATGATTGATTATTCTAAACCTATGTTAGTTTTTCAGACAGATTTTACGTATGCAGAAGGTGCAGTTGCTTCTATGTATGGAGTAGTCAAGTCTGTCGATAGAACACTTGAAATGATTGATGCTACACATCAAATTCCGCAATATGATACATATTCTGCGTCTTATAGATTGATGCAATATATGCGCTTTTGGCCAAAAGGAACAATTTTTGTATCTGTTGTTGATCCAGGTGTTGGTACAAGCAGAAGAGCATGTGTTGCAAAAACAAAAGATGGCTATTATGTCGTTACACCAGATAATGGTGCATTGACGCATATTGCGCGTACGAGTGGAATAGAAGAAGTTAGAGAAATCGATGAAACAATCAACCGTCTAAGAGGCAAAGACAATGATAAAGTTGCTATATTTGGTGGTAGAGATGTATTTGGGTATACTGCTGCACGTTTAGCTTCCGGTATCATTAGTTATGAACAAGTTGGACCAAAATATCCTGTAGAAGAAATTCGTATGTTTGATTGCCCAGAACCTGTAGTCAATGATAATTCTGTAGAAGGATATATGGAAATTGATGATCCGAACTTTGGCAATCTTTGGACAAATATTCATATGGATTACTTTGAGCAGCTTTGTATTCATCATGGTGATACGATCCATGCACGTATTACAAAGAATGAAGAAGTACTTTTTGACGAAGAT
>CALBJM010000130.1 GCA_937893225.1 uncultured Erysipelotrichaceae bacterium
TTCCGGTAGTGAAGAAATGTTGGAAGGGTATTTGGAAATGGTGCAGAAAAGAAAAGTAGTCGCGATAAAAAGATATACAAAAATCGTGCAGTTTATTTCGTATTGCGTGTGTGGCGTCGTAATCGTTTTTGTGTATCAAGTGTTGATGATGCCTATGCGTATGTTACAAAACTTATAATATCAGGAGGATATGTGATTTATGAAAAAAAGTATGCAAAGAAAAGGATTTACGCTATTAGAAATGACGATTGTTGTTATCATCATATCTGTGATTTTCCTTCTTTCTGTTCCTTCTATTCAAAAAACATTAGGTGTAGTGAATGATAAAGGGTGCAAGGCATTAGAAAAAGTAGGAAATGCGGCTATTTTAGAATATAAGATGGAATATGGTGAATATCCAAGCAGCGCAGAAGATTTAGTGAGTGCAGGATTATTGAATGATTCTCAATTGATTTGTGATGGTTCAAAAAGAATGGAAATCGTAGATGGAGAAGCGGTCATTGAATAAAGGATTTACCTTGGTAGAGTGTTGTATTGTTATGGTTGCTTTGTCTATATTTGTATTACTTGCGATACCTGCACATGATTTTGCAAATCGAGCATGGTATTTATTTCCTGCAACCTATTACAAGATACAATCGGAAGCCATTTTGTTTGGAAAAAGAAGACATATATCTTATGAAGATATTGCTGAGATAGATATCAACATGCACGGCAATGTCAAGCAAGCTAAAACCATTACATTTCCAAATGACAAAAGAAAAATCGTTATAGAACTTGGAGGTGGGCGACTTGTTGAAAAATGATGGTTTTCTTTTACAAGAAGCACTACTTTCAGTGTTGATCGTAACGACTATCGTAGCGATAGTGACAATGCTTTTTACACTACATTACAAAATTAATTTCACAATACAACAACAATGGGAAGAAGAAAAACAGCACAATGCAGAAATCATATGGCAAATGCAAAAATACGAACAAAACGAGGAAGTATATTAATTGACTATCTATTAACAATGATGATCGTGAGCATGATGATTCCAATTGTAGTAATGGCATTGTCAGTATTAACAGATTGTCTGCAACAACAAAGTATCATACAGGATATGATTGCTTCCTATCAATTGCGTAGAATTCTAGCTTTATCGTATGATCCATTCATAGAAGGTGACACGTTATATTTTACGTATCGCACTACACAAATGCGTTTATCAAAAGTGAATAGTCATATCATCTTGCAGCCTGGCACACAAATTATGTATACAAATGTAGATGCATGTAGTTTTTTGCAAGACGAGAGTGGAATTTGGGTCGTATATGAAAGAGATGATCAAGAAACAAAAGAAATTCTTACGAAACAATGATGGGTTTGTTAGTGTATATTTTCTTGCGATATTTTTATACGTCATTTCTATTTCTAGTGTTGTTCTTTTGAAAGAAGAAATGACACTTCAAGCAATGATAAATATGAAGCAAGCAAATACATACTTACGCATGGAAACGGAAGTGCTGTATGACATTAAACAAAGACTGCTTCTGGATGAATTGCAAGAAGAAGTTATTTTAGAAAACTGTAAGTATTACATGGAAAGAGAAGAACATACATTGTATGTGAATGTAGATGGAGAAGAAAGTGAAAGTCTGATCATAACGATAGATCCAAATGAAAAGATCATATTGGATTATGTGAATGAACGTGTGATTGAATGAAATATTTGATTGTTAAATAACACTATATATGAGTCGTTTGTTGGAAATTGGCCTGATTTGTAATGATTGACAAAAAGAACGTTTTCTATAGAATTAATACAGTAAGAAAAAGGCGGTGTTAAAATGATTCAATCAACAGAAATTAAACCAGGACAGTGTTTTATCTGGGAAGGAAACTTATACCAATGCATCGACAAGTCATTGAATAAAACAGCAATGGCAAAGATGAAGGTTGCTTTAAAAGTGAAAGACCCAAAGACAGGCGTTGTAAAAGAATTGGGCTTGATTGGCTCTGATAGAGTAGAAGAAGCATATATTGATAAGCGTGAAATGCAGTATTTATATGATGATGGTTCTTCATTAGTGTTCATGGATACAGAAACATATGAACAAATTGAAATTCCTGAAGAAAGAGTAAAATGGGAAAAGAATTTTTTGAAGCCATCCGAGATGATCAATATTCAGGTCTTCAATGGAGAAATCTTAGGTGTTATTCTTCCTGATAAAGTATCTTTGCAAATAACAGAATGTGAACAAGCAGTAAAGGGTGATACTGCTACTTCTGCGCAAAAGAATGCTGTGTTGGAAACAGGTTTGGAAATCAAAGTTCCATTATTCATTCAAGACGGTGAAACTGTGATTGTAAGTACAGCTGATGGCAAATACAGTGGACGTGCTAAAGACTAATTTTATAAAAATGTGCTGATAAGCACATTTTTACAATGTATAATAGGACTGAAGAGGAATACTTATGAATCAAAGACTACACCTTTTGAATAGAAGAAGAAATAATGTGCTGATTTCTCGACATGTAAGAGCAGTTTCTTTACGTCACGTACCATATAGATATGTGGAAACAAAGAAACCAACTGTACTTCCTGAACAGAATGTTGTGGTGGAAGAAAAAATAGAAGAAATCAAAGAAGAAAAGCCAG
>CALBJM010000131.1 GCA_937893225.1 uncultured Erysipelotrichaceae bacterium
AAAACAGTACTGAAAAAAGTCCAAGGGATAATGCCAGTAATTAAATATATAATATAATCATCACCTGTATTATTTAACATGTATGGGAAAACAATTGCATATACCAAAACTTGCAATAAAGGATTGATAAATGACCATAAAACACCCAACATAGATGCTTTGTATTTACCACGTATTTCTTTTTTTATGCTCGTTTTCAACAGCTCTCTATATTGATATATCTCATTGAACATCAGTATTCTCCCTATTAACAATAATTTTAGCATCCTCTTCAGCAATTATCTTGCCATTTTCATTCACTATTCGTGCTGAAATTGATAATGAATTATCACTTGCAATTTCATTCATTACACTATTCACTGAACAAGAAGCTTGAAAACCAATTTCATCTGGTTTCATAAATCCTGCAAATTGTTCCTCATACGCTCTAATTACATCAGTACGTCGTATATTCGTATGTTTCAATTGATGATTACCTATAAAGACTTCCAACTGTGCATCCTCACAGTCAGAAATTCTCCATCCAACAATATTTATAATCTCAGAAGAATCAAACTTAGAAAAATTAGAAGGTTTATCTATAAAAATCACACCTTTGTATTCTGCAATACCACTAGCAATTTCTTTCTTCTTCTTTTCTTTATTATCTTTTTCTACTTGCTCTAAATATTTATCTATAACAAAAGTAGGATCACCGTCTAGCTTAAATTCCCCGTTATATAGCCAAATTGCTCGAGTGCATAAATCTTTAACCACATCCAAGGAATGGGATACTATTACTATTGTTTTATTTTCATTATCACGTAATTCTTTTAGTTTTGCAAAACACTTCTCTTGAAAATGTTGATCTCCTACCGCTAGAATTTCATCAATTAACAAAATTTCAGCATCTACATTAATTGCAATTGAAAAAGCCAATCTCATATACATACCAGAAGAATATGTTCTAATAGGTTCATCTATTGCCGATTGTAGTTCAGAAAAAGCTATGATATCATCTAATCTATTATCTATTTCCTTTTTGGACAAACCAAAAATAGACGCATTAAAGTAGATATTTTCTCTACCTGTAAAATCAGGATGAAAACCTGCACCAAGTTCAAGCAAAGATGTCAATTTACCATAAGTTTTTACTGTTCCTGATGTAGGATAAATAATCTTTGTCATTAACTTAAGTAACGTTGATTTTCCACTGCCATTAACGCCAATCAACGCTACTGTGTCACCTTTTTTTATATCTAAGCTAATATTTTTTAAAACTTCATGTTTTTGTATTTTGCTACCACCATGTCTTAAAATAAAATCCTTTATTGAATTTGTTGAATCCTTCTGAATTTTAAATGACTTAGACATATTTCGTATTTCTATTGCATTTTCATTTTTCATTTTCAATCTCCAACACTGACGTATTATAAACGTTAATACTGAATCTTACAAACTTGCTAGTTTATATTCTTTAACTCACATATCATATTTTACAGTATTAATTCAATGTATGTTTTTTTACATAATAAAAACTTATGTGTAGCAATGAAAATAAAAGCACACATAAGTAAATATTAATAACTAATTAACTTTATAAATCCAAATACCACTCTCGTTATATATTTCTGTCACATAATTCTTCCAATAGTCATCAACTTCTTTTGGTGAGCAAAGATATTCAACATTCAATTTCTTTAGATCATCCAAGCATAATGACATCGTTATTGCATCTTGTTGATTCAAAATATATTCAGATTTATTTGAATCATTCAAATTAACCGCAACATGTGCATATCTATTCCAAACTTCTTCGTACTCTTTATTCGGATCTAAAATCTCCCACATATCATAATTAGGAATGTAATTCACCGAGTTAATTGTTGATGCACCACAAGCAAGTATGTAATTAGGAATATACAAATTATCTAATCCTATCCACTTTGCATTAGGATTTTCTGAAACTAGTTCATTAATTTCTTTCGCAACAGGTTTACTTGTAATTGCATCCAAGCCTACCATCACTGGATGTACATACATTCCCGCTG
>CALBJM010000132.1 GCA_937893225.1 uncultured Erysipelotrichaceae bacterium
GTTCATAATTACCATTTTGTTTTTGAGTTGCTTCATTTATTGATGCAGAATTTGAAGCCGCACAACCAACAATGAAAAAACTTAAACCAATCAAAAATATTTTTTTCATACTTTCCACCATTTACAGTATCATAGCACCTTTCATTGAAAAATTCTCTATTAATAAAAATAAGATGATCACCGTTTATATATCGCATCAAATTGAAATGAATCATAGTACTTTCACCTATCCTAGGATGAAAATTAACACGAATACGATTGATTTGACAGACTTTTTATTCTTATACAGATTTGATATAATATCTCTTAGAGAGAATTATAAACTTTCAATAACAAAACCATCAAACAACTAAATATACATGCCATATTAGATGAATATATATATTTTAAACATTGTCTTTATTTCGCATAGTAACTAATCTTTTGTTTGTAACAATCAAATTGATATATAATAACAAAATTAAGGGAATGATATGAAAAAAAATAGAAAAAGAAAAAACACTCTGACAAAAGTTCTTATTGGTATTTTATGTGCGTTGTTTTTATCACTTGTTGGTATTTTCTTGTGTAATAAATGGGTCATACAGTTTTATTACACGGGTACAGATGAAGTTCACGCCCAATACGGAATGCCTTACAATGATCCTGGAATAGAAGCAAAATATACTGGCACCCTATTACGTTTTATCAAAAAACCAGTAGATGTAACAATTGATTCTAGTGCTGTAGATTTGCATAACTTTGGTGAATATACCGTTACCTATTCTGCCAAATATAAAGATGTTTCCGCAACTACAAAGAGAAAAGTAATCGTAGAAGATACGATTGGACCAGATATTCAATTATCAAGTAGTCCAGATGCATATACTGTCTATAATCATACGTATGACGAAGAAGGATTTAAAGCAATCGATAATTATGATGGTGATGTAACAAGTCAAGTAACCTCTAAAGAATCTAATGGAATGATATATTATAGCGTTACTGATTCGCAAGGAAATACGAGTACCGCAAGAAGAAAAATTGTATATGATGATCGAAAAGGTCCTACTTTCAATTTTGAAGATGGTTCCGAAATTGTTGTTTATAATGGCGAAGAATTTAAAGATGATTATACTGCTATTGATGATTGTGATGGCGATGTAAGTTCAAAAGTAACTATAGAAGGCAGCGTAGATACATCTACAAATGGAGAATATGAATTAAAATATTCAGTTTCTGACGCACATGGAAATACGACAAACGTTACACGTAAAGTAAAAGTAGAAGATAAGCCTGTGAATCATGAAACAGCTACAGAAGATAACAAAACAATCTATTTAACATTTGATGATGGGCCATACAAATACACAGATCAACTCTTAGACATTCTTGATAAATACAATGTTAAAGCAACATTTTTTGTGACAAATGCCTATCCAGGTTATGCCTATTGTATAGGTGAAGAAGCTAAGCGTGGACATACAGTAGCAGTCCATACAGCTACACATAACTATGCTGCGGTGTATGCTTCTGCTTCTGCATATTGGAATGACTTCAATCGCATGAACGATATCATTCAACAACAAACAGGATCTAAAACAACAATGTTTCGCTTTCCAGGTGGTTCTAGCAACACCGTTTCTAAAAACTATTGCAGTGGTGTAGTGAGTCAAATTGCAAGAGATGCAAATTCTATGGGCTATACGTATTATGATTGGAATGTAAGTAGTGGAGATGCTGGTGAAACAACAAATACAGATGTTGTATATAATAATGTTATCAATGGTATTTCAGCAAATACAAAATATGGACATCCTAGTGTTGTCTTACAACATGATGTCAAAGACTTTTCTGTCAATGCTGTGGAACGCATCATTCAATGTGGATTAGAAAATGGCTATTCCTTTAAATCTCTACAGCCTGGTAGTTATACTGCACATCATCAAATTGGAAACTAACGTATGAGCAATCATACGTTTTTTCAACCCTATTATTCGATATTCCAATATGATTTTAAATCAATTAATAGTTTTATTGAAAATATTTTCAAGCACTTTTCTGAAATATATTTGTTGTATTTTCATATTGTAGATTCCTTCTTGCATTATATAAACGTAAACCATAAAATTGAAATTACATTTTTTGGAGGGAAAAAATGAAATGAAAAAAGTATTAACTAGCGCTTTAGCTGTAGCTATGTTAGCTGGTTGTGGAACGAGTTCCGCTTCAAATGCTAATCAAGCTACACAAACAAATTCTTCAAAGTCTGTATCCATTGCAAGTGATACAGATATCAACACAATGAATTCTTCTATTGCAACAGATGAAACATCTTTTAGTGCTCTTGACATGTGTATGGCAGGTCTAACAAAGCTCAATGAAGATGGTACAGTTGCACCAGATCTAGCAGAAAGTTGGGATGTTAGTGATGATGGATTGACATATACTTTCCATATTCAAAAAGATGCCAAGTGGTCAAATGGAGATGATTTGACCGCAAATGATTTCGTATATGGATGGAATCGCTTAATTGATCCAGATACAGCCAGTGATTATGCATTCTTAATTGATAAGAATGCTGATAGCAACACAATCAATGCAAAAGATTGGAAAGCTGTAGATGATAAGACATTTGAAGTTACTTTAAGTGCTCCATGTGACTATTTGCTTTCTCTTTGTTCCTTTGCCTCTTTATTCCCACTCAATGAAAAATACGTTGAAGAACAAGGTGATCAATATGCATTGAGCAATGATAATATGATTTATTGTGGACCATATGTCATGTCTAGTTGGACAGTTGGTGATTCTTATACATTTACTAAGAATCCGGATTATTGGGATCAAGATGGTACTAAAGATATCGTTGATACAGTAAATTTCCGTCTGATTCAAGGACAATCTGCTATTCTTGACTACGAAGCTGGTAATTTAGACTATGTTAAATTAAGTAGTGAAGTCATTGATGATTATGCTTCAAGAGATGATATAGTGAATTATTTGTCTGGATTTGCTTGGTATATTTCTATGAATATGCAAAATGAATATTTGTCTAATAAAAATGTTCGTCAAGCAATTGCTTATGCAATCGATACACAAAGTCTCTGTGACTCTGTATTAAAGGATGGTAGTGCTCCATTAACAGGTATCGTATCTAGCAAAACAGGAATCAATGCTGATGGTAAAGATTACCGTGATATAGCTGGATCGCTTGTATATCCATACGATGAAGATAAAGCTAAAGATGCGTATGCTAAGGCATGTAAAGAACTTGGCACAGATTCTATTTCATTAGACTTCTTATATGAAGACTCTGATGTAACAAAGAATGTTGCTGCATTTGTTATGAACGCTCTTGAAAAAGCAGGTTTCACACTCAATGCTGTATGCAAGCCTAAGAAGAGCAGAAGTGAAGATATGAACAATCATGACTATGATGTTGCTATTACAAGATGGGGTCCTGACTATTCTGATCCTCAGACATATATGGATATCTTCACAAGCACAAATGCTTCTAATAGCGCACAATACAATAACCCAGACTTTGATGCCGCTGTAAAGAAAGCAGAAACAACTGATGCTGCCGATTCTGAAGCAAGATGGAAAGACTTTGCAACTGCAGAAAAGATTCTCGTACAAGATGATTGTGCAATTGTTCCACTCTATCAAGCTGGATCCACTGCTTTGCAAAACAAGAAACTCACAGGTATCACTCACCCACCTGTAGGTGCAACAAATTATAATCATATGACACTATCTGAATAAAAAATAAGCTGTATCATTTTTGAACAAATTTGTTCAAGTGATTACAGCTTTTTATATACGTATACAATGCGTCAAGAAGGAAAAAATTGCTCAAATCTCACTTCGTCTAAACTTACTATCCAAATACTACAACGACAGTTATATATTTGTAAAACTATTTACGTTAAAGCGAAATATAGGTAAGAATTTTAACATTTTCCCATAAATTTATTTTATTGAATGTATGATAACATATCAACAATTGTCTTAGCATAATGGACAACTAAAACTTTTCTATTTTCATCCACATAGAAAAATGCCGGAAGTTGCTGCGCATTTCCCTCATAGATGCCATGAACAAAACCACAGGCTTTTGCTTTTATACTCTTGATTTTCAATGCATCCATATCCTTATCAACAAGTTCTTCCATACTATTTGCTGGTTCAATGTCCAAAGAATTATATAAAGTCATATGCGTATCACAAATCAACGGAAATAGTAATTGTTTTCCTGCAAGATCTTTTTTTACATTTTTACTCTTAGATTGCATAACTACACATACATTCACACCCTTGTCTTTAAATTCTTGAATTCTCTTAGTTAGCATGTGTACAACATATCTACATACGGTACACCCAATATAACGCAATACAACAAACATCGTTGGCTTATGTTCTATCAATTTATCAACAGTTGTTTTTCCTTGAAAGCCTTCATGCACAACAAAATCAGGAAATACGTCCCCCAACACGTAATCTACGGATTATTTTCTCCTTTTTCAATATAAAATTGACTATACAACATTATCTCTTATACGCCACAAAAAAATCAGATGATTTCTCACCTGATTTCTTCATTTACTTTGTAATTGCAAGAGAAGCTGTAATGATAGCCATAGAATAAACTTCAATCGCATTGCAGCCACGAGACAAATCGTTGATTGGTGCATTCAAGCCAAGAAGAATTGGACCATATGCTTCAAAGTTACCAAGTCTTTGCGCAATCTTATAACCAATATTACCAGCATTAATATCTGGGAAAATAAATGTATTTGCATGTCCAGCAACTGGAGAATTTGGACACTTTGTTCTAGCAACTCTTGGAGCTACAGCAGCATCAAACTGCAATTCTCCTTCAATAGGAAGATTTGGATAAGCTACCTTTGCCTTTTCAGCAGCATTTCTCATCTTATCAACATCTTCACCTTTACCACTACCTAATGTAGAATAGCTCAAGAAAGCTACCTTTGGATCAATACCAAATATTTTAGCACACTCAGCAGTTTCACCAGCAATTTCTACTAGATCATCTTCATTAGGCTTGATATTGATAGCACAATCTCCCATTGCTAATACTTCGTTTTCACCTGTAGCTGAAGGTCTAACAAGAATAAAACAAGAAGAAACGATCTTATTTCCTGGCTTTGTCTTGATCAACTGTAATGCTGGACGAACCGTATCTGCTGTAGAATATGTAGCACCTCCAAGCAATGCATCCGCAATACCCATTTTTACAAGCATTGTTCCAAAATAATTTGCACCACTTAAAATCTTACGTGCTTGATCTGGTGTAACACCTTTGCTTTTTCTAAGTTCGCAGAAAAGAGCAACCATCTCATCCATACGATCAAAATTTTCAGGATCAATGATTTCTGCACCACGAATGTTATATCCACTTTCTTCTGCAGCAGCAAGTACCTTTTCTTCATTACCTACTAAAATTGGGGACAAGAAGTTACTCGCAAGAAGTCTAGAAGAAGCTTCAAGAATTCTTGGATCTTCACCTTCTGTAAATACGATCTTCTTTGGCTCTTTTCTAAGAGCATCAATCATCTGGCCAAAACCATTCATAAATTTTATATACCTCCACTGAATAGCGTTTTACTATCGCGTACTTATTTTATACTCTTCTCAACGCTAGTTCAATTTTGTGAAAACGCTGTCAATCAAAGACTATACTAAAGCTGCACCAAGATCATTGCATGCCTGTAATGCATCAGCATCAGGTGCATAGTTAGCAATAACACCATCATTGACTAAATTTGCACCATCCTCGCGGGTACGATCGGCCCATGTCTGCATCCATTCTCCACTACCCCAGCCATAGCTGCCGAATAATCCAACTTTCTTTCCGTTTAATAGTGTTTCTACAGACGAGAACATAGGTTCAAAGGAACCTTCATCTAATTGTTCTGCACCCATTGCAGGACAACCAAAAGCAAATGCATCATAATTTGCTACATCTGCAGCAGTAAATGAAGTACAGTCAATGACATCTGCCTCACCACCAGCATTTCTAACGCCATCTGCTACCGCATCTGCCATCATTTGTGTGTTTCCTGTAGAACTAAAAAATACAACCGCAACTTTACTCATACGAATTCCTCCTATGTTGCTACAAAGATGCTGCAATTTCTTCTAAATGCATCCCAGCATCCATTTGATCCAAACACAATTTTGTACACGCATCATACAAAGCAAATGTTTTCTTTGCTTTATCTACATTGCCATACACCTTCCACATACCATAATACGAACAAGTTTCATGATTCATAAAACCAATCACATCCTCGCAAGGATATCCAAGAAAACATCCTATTTCATGTGGAAATTCTGTGTCATTTTGTAACTTATAGCGCAATGCATTTAAACAACTCCCAATACGTAAATCACAATATCCAAGTTTATGCATCAATGATTTTGTCCCATTATCATTGAATTGTTGTTGTAATAACACAGGCCGAAAAATATAGATCAATGCTCTGCCTTTACATGGATACGAAAGAATCATCATATGAATCCCTTTAGAAGATAATTTTTGATTCATTTCTAGAATTTCTGATGAAAGTTGTTCTTTTGTATTGTATGCACAATTGAATAAATTTGCACATTTTACACCCTTCAATGTAGCTGAACACAGCTCTGCAATCATTCTTTCTGGCATTTGGACCTCCAAGTTAGTTTTTACTAACTACAGCTAGTATAACATTTCTTAAGTTAGTTTCAACTAACATACATATAAGAAAATCTTATTATGCACTGTTGAAAATAAAATTGTTCTAAAAAAGATTCGTTATACAATAAATTTAGAAACTGGAGGAATTACATATGGAATATGTCACACTAAACACTGGTGCAAAAATGCCAATTGAAGGATTTGGTGTTTTCCAAGTCAAAGACAAAGAAGTATGTTATCAATCTGTATATGATGCAATCAAAACTGGATATCGTCTTTTTGATACTGCTACTTCCTACGGAAATGAAGATGCTTTAGGAAGAGCTGTAAAAGACGCTATTCGAGATGGTTTATGCACTAGAGAAGAATTATTTATCACTTCTAAACTTTGGGTATCGGATATGAAAACTGAAGAAACAGCATATCAAGGTGTATTGCGTTCTCTTGAAAAAACAGGTTTAGAATATCTTGATCTTTATCTGCTTCATCAAGCGATGGGTGATTATTTTGCCGCTTGGAGAGGTATGGAAAAGGCATATCATGAAGGAAAACTAAAAGCTATTGGTGTTTCAAATTTCTATCCAAATATTTTAACGAATTTTTGTGAAACTGTAGATGTCATTCCGGCTGTCAATCAAATAGAAACACATCCTTGGTATGTACAGCCTCAGGCTTTGGAAACCGCAAAATACTATGGTGTTATTGTAGAAGCTTGGGCACCTTTAGGTGGAGGCAGATATAATGAAGAAGATATGTCTGTGATTCAAAAGATTGCTGATAAATACCACAAGAGCAATGCACAAATACTATTGAGATGGAATGTAGATCGTGGTGTCGTTGTGATTCCTAAAAGTACCCATTTAGAACGTATCCAAGCAAACTTCGACATTTTTGATTTTGCATTAACAGAAGAAGAAATCAATGAGATAGCTAAACTAGATATGGGTTATACAGGCACCCGGGCAAAGCATTTTGATCCAGATTTTGTCAGAATGTGTCTAAATCGTTCATTATAAGAATGCGTAAGCATTCTTTTTTATAGTGTATTTTCTAATTTGATTATAAAATAGTTATGAAAGAATAAAGAAAGGCTCACTATGAATATTGAAACATTTAATCATCAAATCGAACACATGCAACAACTACCTATTGAAAAACAAAAAGCTTTCTATCAAAACATATTAAATACAGAATTAGACGAGACCCCTATCCGTATGCTCGCTTATCTAAATTATGCATGTGTTTTTTATTATGATGGTGATTTTCGTAAAGCTAGTGAAATTTTAGAGCCTTTTATTCTCAACTACCAAAGTTATAAATACCGTTCAGAAATGATTTCTTGTATGAATTTGATGGGGGTTTGTTGCCAATGTGAAGGCGAATATGCACTGTCTCGCTTTTATTACGATTTAGCATACAAAGTCGTGCAAAAATATCACGCATTTCGTTATCTCACATATGAATATAATAATATTGCTTTGACATATATTTACGAAAACAACTACTCTCTTGCTTTACAATATATTTTATTAGCTGAAAAATACTTATCTGTTTCCGATAAAAAAATGGGTGCTTTTGTATTTCTCAATAAATGCGATATCTATTCCCATTTAAACAAACTAGAAGAAGCAGAAAAAATGTTTTATATTGCAAAACAGTCGTATGATTGTGAAAAAATCTTGCCATACGATATATTAACTGTAGGTGCATCATTATATTATAAAATGGGACTAAAAGACCGTTATCAGTATTACCTTTCGAAAATCATGGAAAATCTAGATGAAATGTATGCTTCTGAGTACATTGATGCATGTAAGACCGTTTGTAAAATTGCTCTAGAAACAAATGATTATCCAATTGTAGAAAAACTTATTCATAAAATGGATGCCTATATGTCGACCCATCAAAATGAAAATAAAGTTGGACTTGGCTTTGAGCAGCTAAAATATGAATATGCTATAAAAATCGGCAATGATAATTTTGCGCTAGAAGCTCTCCAAAATAAAGGAAACTACTACGATAAGATCATTACGATACAAGAAGAAAAGCGAATTACTTCTTTACAGGAAAGTATTGATACGCAAATGCATCTACAAGAAGCAATTCAAAAAGAAAAACAAGCCAATCACGCAAAAACGCAATTCCTATCCAACATGTCACATGATATTCGCACGCCAATGAATGCAGTACTAGGATATAACGAACTCATCAAAAATGAGCAACTTACGCCGAAACTCAAACATTATCAAGAAATGATCGATCAATCTGGCCATCTTCTTCTATCTATAATCAATAACGTATTGGATATGTCACGTATTGAAAGTGGAAAAATGGAACTCAATGAAACGATAAATGAAGTCGGTTCTATCACACATGATGTTTTACAAGTATATGCTAATGAGGCAAAAAACAAGAATATTTCATTTATACAAAACATAGAAATCTCACATCACACGATTTCTTGTGACACAACAAAGATCGAACAAATCTTCTCCAATATTATTTCAAATGCTATAAAGTACACACCACCCGGAGGAACGATCACCTTTTCTTTAAAGGAAATACCATGTGAGATTAAGAATCATATTACTCTGCAAACAACAATTCAAGATACAGGTATTGGAATGCATGAAGAATATCTGCCAAAACTCTTTGATTCGTTTTCTCGTGAAAGGAACACGACTGAAAGCAGAATACCTGGAACAGGTCTGGGCATGGCAATCGTGAAAAGTCTTGTAGATTTAATGGATGGAACGATTGAGGTAAAAAGTAAAGTTGGAAAAGGCACAAAATTCACGATTACACTTACGCATGCAATAGAATCCCCTTCTGTTGCCTCACTTGCTGCTCCTACTGCTATACCAGCAAATAAAATGATAAATAAACGTATCTTGCTTGCAGAAGATAATGATATGAATGCTGAAATTGCAATTTCAATCTTTCATAGTATGGGTTTTGAAGTGGATCATGCAAAAGATGGGCTTATCTGTGTCGATATGTTAAAAAAAGAAAAAGAAAATACATATGATATTGTCTTTATGGATATCCAAATGCCAAACATGAATGGCTATGAAGCAACAAAAACTATACGACAACTAACAGATACGCAAAAAGCAAATATCCCTATCGTAGCTATGACCGCAAACGCTTTTACGGCTGACCGCAACCAAGCATTTGCAAGTGGTATGAATGCGTATATCACAAAACCTATCAGTACATCGGAAATCCGTAATGTTTTTTCAAAATTACTACAGGGATAAAATATATGACAAAAACAAAACTCGTACTATTAGGGACCGGCACCCCAAATGCCTGCCCTGAAAACAGTGGCCCCGCAAGTGCTATCATTGTCAATGATCAAGCATATTTAATAGACTTTGGACCAGGCGTTGTTCGCCAAGCATCAAAAGCATATTTTAAAGGCATTGATGCCTTACGCCCCGATAAACTCAATATAGCCTTTTGTACGCACCTTCATACAGATCATACGACTGGTCTACCAGATTTGATCTATACTCCATGGGTACTAGAAAGAGAAAAGCCTTTGCAACTCTATGGCCCTGAAGGCCTACAAAGTATGGCACACTATATTGAAAAAGCCTATGCTGCAGACTTAGATATGCGTTTAAATGGTGATGAACCAGCAAACCACACAGGATATAAAACAATTGTAAAAGAGCTAGAAAAAGGAAAGCTAGACTATG
>CALBJM010000133.1 GCA_937893225.1 uncultured Erysipelotrichaceae bacterium
TAATATCCACCTACAGGTAAAAATAATACATCTACACCAGATAACTTCTGTATTTCTTCTTTCGTCAACATTCTACCAATATCACCCATATGTACAACTTTGATACCATGCATATCTACAATAGTGATATTTGAAAATCCACGCAATTTTCCATTTTGATCATCGTGTGGAACAGTTATAAATTGTACAGGAAATACATCGATATTATTAGAACTCACTAGATGTTTAGCATTATGGTCTGCATGTTCATGCGAACAATACACTTGATCAACACATATATTTCTAGGAAGTTTTAACCCAGGTACAGAATCATCATCATAGGGATCAAATAGTATTTTTTTGTTATTTTCTTCTACAAGAAAACAAGAGTGTCCATAACTAGTTATTTTCATGATATCTCCAATCTAAGAAAAAACGGTGCCAAAGCACCGCTCTTATAAAACATTACTTAACTTCAACGATCTTCATCATGTTTGCAGAACCTTCACCTGTTGGATAGCCTGCAGAGATGATAATCAACTGACCCTTCTTTACGCCATAATCCTTAGCAAATAAGGAAGCAAGGTCATCGTCATTTGTCATTGTATTCTGTACATCAGAAAGAACTGGAATAACACCCCAATAAGATTCAAGCTTACGCTGTGTATTCTTTGTAAATGTAACCGCAAGAATTGGTACATTTGGTCTAAACTTAGAAATACGACGAGCAGTTGTGCCACCCTGTGTAAATGCTACGATAGCACCAATATTGTCCAATGTTAAAGTTGCATCAGAGATAGCA
This sequence comes from uncultured Erysipelotrichaceae bacterium, assembly GCA_937893225.1. Taxonomy (GTDB): domain Bacteria; phylum Bacillota_I; class Bacilli_A; order Erysipelotrichales; family Erysipelotrichaceae; genus Bulleidia. Next base: position 782 of record CALBJM010000133.1, read on the forward strand.
ATGGAAACTGCATCCTGAACTGTCTTGTTGCTTGTTGTCTTGAGCCAATCAAGTCTTTCTCTATATGGGAGAATCTTTTCTGCTTCTTCAGCAATTTCACTCATTGTTTCACAAGCTTCAACTGGATAATCACCAGCTGCAGATTCTGCAGAAAGCATTACACCATCTGTTCCATCCAATACCGCATTGCAAACATCACTTGCTTCAGCACGCGTACATCTTGGATTGTGTGTCATAGAATCCAACATATGTGTAGCAGTAATAACTGGTTTACCTACGATATTAGCTTGACGAATGATATGCTTCTGATAAACAGGAACAAGCATTGTTGGGATTTCTACACCTAAGTCACCACGTGCAACCATTACGCCATCAGCAGCTTCCAAAATAGAATCGATATTGTCATAACCTTCTTGGTTTTCAATCTTGGCAATGATGTTAATATATGGCTTACCTTCTTCAATACAAATCTTACGAATAGCATTAACATCAGCTGCTCTACGTGTAAATGAAGCAAAGATGAAATCTACATCATTCTGACAACCAAAGCGGATATCTGATTCATCCTTTTCAGAAAGGAATGGCATAGAAAGCTTAACACCTGGAACGTTGCATCCTTTATGAGAAGAAATAGGACCAGCTACATCAACTCTGCACTTTAATTCATTGCCAGTATTTTCAAGAACTGTCAATCTCATCTTACCATCATTGATCAAGATATCATTGCCGCTCTTTAAATCATCAAATAATTCAGGAACCTGAATATGGAATCTTTCATGTGTTCCTTGACATTCAGCCTTTTCAATATAAAC
>CALBJM010000134.1 GCA_937893225.1 uncultured Erysipelotrichaceae bacterium
GATTTATATGACATTTTGCTAGATTTGAATCAGAATGCCGGAATGACGATTGTTATGATTTCACATGACATTTCATCTGTACTTCGCTATGCGACGCATATTTTATCTGTTGGAAATGAAGTGTTTTTTGGGACGAAAGAACAGTTTCTAGAAAAAAATGGAGAAAAATATGCTGCATGAGGTATTGTTGTATTTGTCATATCCATTTGTGCAATATGCATTCGTTGTAGGTATTTTAATTGCATTATGTTCTTCTTTGGTTGGGGTTACGCTTGTATTAAAACGATATTCTTACATTGGAGATGGACTATCTCATATTGCTTTTGGTGCAATGGCTATAGCAAATGTACTCCACTTAACAACAAAAATGCCAATGATCTTAGTCATCACGATTATTAGTGCAATTTATTTATTAGGATATCAGAAAAAGATACAATCTGATTCTGCAATTACGATAGTGTCTGTAGGATCACTTGCCTTTGGATATTTATTGATGAATCTATTTTCTCCTAAGACGAACCTGTCTGGAGATGTATGCAGCACTTTATTTGGTTCTACTTCGATTCTGACATTAACAAGTGCAGATGTGGTGATATGTGTTGCGTTGTCTATTGTTGTAGTAAGTGTATTTGTATTGTTGTATAATCGCATCTTTTTGATTACGTTTGATGAGACATTTGCTAAAGCAAGTGGTTTGCATGTAAAGAAATTAAATTATGTATTAGCGATTGTAATAGGTGTGATCGTTGTACTAGCAATGAATCTTGTGGGTTCGTTGCTAGTGTCTTCCTTGATTGTATTTCCTGCACTTTCTGCAATGCAATTTTGTAAGACATATTTGCATGTAATAATTGTTTCTGCTTTGCTTTCTGTTACGTGTGCTTTATCAGGATTGTTGATTTCTATTTTGGTGAGTACACCTGTAGGAGCAACGATTGTCGTGTTTCAAGTTGTTGTTTTTTTGATTTGTAAAGGAATAGGTAGCCAAAAATGAAAAAAATAATTTGTATATTAGCATTGTTCCTTGTTGCATGTGCAAATACAAGTTCCAAGGCGAATACTGCAAAAGCAGATACGTCGACTCAAAAAAAGCAGAGTGAAGCAAAAGAATCAAGTGATATTGTTGATTTAACAAAAATGAGTGGAACGATCGTGTATTCTGAAGTGTATAACATGTTGATTACACCGCAGGAATATATGGGGAAGACTGTTATTATGAATGGCTTGTTTAATGCTTATGAGAATTCTGAAGGAACAGAAATGATATTTGGGTGCGTTGTGTTAGATGCTACGGCATGTTGTGCACAAGGGTTAGAATTTATTTTAGATGGTGAATATCAATATCCTGAAGATTATCCTGAATATGGTAGTGAAATTACGGTGAAAGGCGTTTTTGACGTGTATGAGAAAAATGGATATAAATATGTTTATTTGAATCATGCATCATTTATATAAATATGGAACAACAGAATGTAAAAAAACCAGTAACATTAATTACTGGATATCTTGGAGCAGGAAAAACTACTGTCATGAATGCATTGTTAAAACAAACAGGTGCAAATCATATGGCAATTATTGTTAACGATATGGGAATGTTGAATCTAGATGCTTCTTTGATTCGGGATACAAATGTCATAGAAAATAACACTAAAATGATAGAAATGACGAATGGTTGTATTTGTTGTACTTTGCAAGATGCGTTTATGGAACAAATTAGTACAATTGCAAAGGAAACAACTATTGAACGTATACTAGTAGAAGCTTCTGGGGTAAGTGATCCTTCTTCAATTGCTGCAGGTTTTCTAGCATATCAACAAGCTGGATTGTGCGAAGATGTATATTTAGATTCTATTGTAACGGTAGTAGATGCAGATCGCATATATGCTGAATTCTTAGAAGAATTGCAAGGGGATGATTCTGATGAAGATCCAGATATCATTAATTTAGTGATTGATCAAATTGAATTTTGCAATGTCGTTCTTTTAAATAAATGTGATTTATTAAAGAGGGAAGACCTTGAAAAAGTGAAGGAAGCAATTCAATGTTTACAGAAAGATGCTGAAATCATTGAATGTACCCATGGCAATGTAAGTGCAGATCGTATTTTTTGCCATAGACAATTTGATTTTGATAAAGTTTTGCAGTCTTCAAGAGTGCAGCAGCAACTACAAGAAAGAAAAGAAACAGTTGATGAAGAGCATGGAATCAGTTCATTTTTGTTTGAAGAGAAAAGACCGTTCAAATATGATGCATTTATGCATTTTTTAGAAAATGAATATCCTGAAAATATGATTCGTGCAAAGGGATATGTATGGTTTAT
>CALBJM010000135.1 GCA_937893225.1 uncultured Erysipelotrichaceae bacterium
CTTCGGGACATTTTCACTTGTGTTACAATGAGACATTATCATTTGTGGTTCATATCATCTGTAATATTTAACATTTCTCCTTTTTTCAAGGTATACTTCAATGTATAATTTTGAATATATGAAGCATACTTTCCTGATTTTACAACAACTGTAGTCGCAGCTTCCAAGCCATTTTCAGTAGTACCTTTAACTTTTGCAGTACCTGGTTTCAGAACTTTAAAAGTATTTGAATGAGCATCCGGAAAATTTATAATATCTGCTCCTTCGACTACCTCAAAAGTGCATTTTGGATCAACATCATATGGTTGATTCTGATATGACAAATAGAAATAATACGACGATAAATCATCATCGTCTCGTACCGCAAAAACATTTTCATTCGAAATAAACTGAAATGATGTTGTCTCTCCACTTTGTCCTTCAGCAAAGATTGGCAAAATAGTACCAAAAGCACAAAATAAAGCGATAATTAGTGATATTACTTTTTTGTATATATGAGTCATATGTGGCTCCCCCTCTTGCCAAAATTATAAGCGAAACCGCTTACATTTTGAATAAGAATATCAAAAAAGCAGCACAGAATCCCATGCTACTTCTTCATTGCTAATTGAGAGGTTGAATAGTGTTGAATTGGCGTCCATGTAACATTTGTATATAAAGCCTGCACTGTAATAGGAATATACGTTAACATGTACATTGGAAACATTGGTAAGTACTTTATCTTTTCTAATGGAGTTGCTGGAATTCTCTTCCACTCCATAACGACTGTAATTGCTGCTAATAACATCATGCTTCCCCACATGCCAAGCAATAGCCCCGTTAAAAAATGAATCATTTCTTGACGCAATACCAAAGAAATATAGTAAGGCATAAATAATGTTGCCCCTAAGATCCACAAAGCCAATGCAACAAGAATAACAGTCAATAAAGTACATGGCAAACATGTCATTAAGATATCATAATACGCAATTCTCTTCCCTTTTTCTTTGCATAAGCCCTTTGTTAAGCTCCCTAGATACTTTCCATCAATTTGATAAAAGCCCTTGGCCCAACGCAATCTTTGTTTCCAAGATTGTTCCATTGTTGTAGGTTGTTCATCATACAACATTGCTGAATCCACATATCCAATTCTTTTATTCTGAATTGTAGAAGCAACAGAAAATTGAATATCTTCTGTTAAGAAATAATATGGCCATCCATCATTTTCATCCATCAATGAAGACGTCACCACAAATCCAGTACCAGAAATCATACACTGTGCACCAATCATATCTCTAACATAATTTAAGTGTCTTGCTTCGTGTAGAAACCATGTAGAATACGCTGCACTTAACCAATTTGTACCAAAGTTCTTGGAGTTGCGATACGTCGTTAAAGCATCATATTTTCCACTCGCAAGCTTCTTATTCACTTCCATTAAGAAATGACAATCTACGATATTATCTGCATCAAATACAACAAATGCATCATAATAATCTCTCCCCTTTAAAGAAGAAACTTTTGTATACAAATAATTTAAAGCATATCCTTTACCAACCTCTTCTTTATTGAAGCGCTCATAAACGACTGCTCCATGCAAATGTGCAATTTCTGCCGTATGATCAGTACAATTATCTGCTACGACATACACATCATAATGCTCTTTTGGATATTGTTGAGCATTTAAACTATCCAACAATTCCGCAATGACGCTTTCCTCATTTCTAGCACTAATAAATATCGCAAAACGTTTCCGTACTGGCGTATCTTTCAATTCTTTTTTCTTAGATTTAAATATTGAAATGCATATATATACAACTTGATATGCATAAGCAAGTATCAAGAAATCCATAACAAGTGTTGTAAATAATCCAAACTGATCAAGAATATTCATACATCCTCCAACATCACCGTATAATATACGCATTTTCACAATTCTCTTCAAGCGCAACAATGCATTTCATAAAATTTTCACTCTGATTCAAAAAAAGAAAGCACTTCCATATGGTATAATAGTCCAGCTTTATGAAATGGTTATTACAATCTCTTCCAGACATTTTAATTTTACTGGGAATCTATATAAAAATCTATTATCCAAAATGGAAACAACTAGAACACAATGCATTTCTTTGGCATACTGCTTTTTATGCATATATTTGTATTGTATTAGGCTGGACCATTATGCCAATTTTTGTACACTTACCTTGGGCATTTGATGGTGTATATCTCAACTACAATCTATTACCATTTTCTGACTGGATCCATGGCTATGGCAACTATAGAAGAGAAACACTCTATAATCTCTTATTATTTATGCCTTTTGGATTTATTTGCCAACGCACACTAAAAAAACCATATAGAACTACCCTTCTATATGGTGCACTCTTCTCTCTAACCATTGAAATATCACAACTCCTTTTTACCACAAATCGCATATGTGATATTACAGATTTAATTAACAATACCCTAGGAACTTTACTAGGCATACTCACATTTATTCTCTATGATAAATACCTTAAGTAGCTTTAGCTACTTTTTTTCAAATGACATTGTTTCGCCACCCGTACCTGGAAAAGACACTGTCATGACATTTTTTGAAATCTTATAAGAAGCAGATTGATCACCAATTGTAATGATTCCATCTCCCCATGTACATGCTTTTTCTTCCCCACTGGCTTTCATTGTACAAGTACCGTCTTTTTTTAGATCAAAGTAAGTATCTTCGTTTACTCCACCACTATAAGACTGATAATAATACTTTCCTTCTACTCCGGAAGAACATCCTGCTAATAAAAATGTCATTGCTAATAAAATACTTGTTTGTTTTTTCATGATGCTATTGTACTCCCACCAATAAATTCTCGGATTATTGAATTGTTTGCTATAGATGTGTCATCTTGGATTTCTACAAAGTATTCCAAGAATTTCAACATTCGCTGCGCTTCACCATATTGTTCAGATTCATACGATATTTCTTTTAACAATGGTTCTGCATATTTCTTTAGAACTGCCAATTCATAAATACATTGACTATTAAAGAAAACATCTGCTTGATCATTATACGGGAAAATATTCTTTTCTTCCCCTTTTCTAACAGAAGGCCAAGAAGCAATCGTTTCTTCAGCAGATACACCTCTCGTACGATAATCGCGTACCAATCTGCGTAACATGCGCGCATCTGTTGTTGGAATTCTATGATATCTATCAATAGAAAGTTGCGTCAAAGGGCTAATATAAATTTTAAATTTCTCTGAATCTTTTATACCTTCCGTTAATTTTGGATTTAAACCATGGATACCTTCAATCACGATGATTTGATTTTTATCTAACTGAACGATGCGTTTTCCGTATTCTTTTTCTCCAGTCAAAAAATTAAATTCTGGCAAATCCACAACTTCATGCGCTAATAACGCATTCATTTGCTTTGTAAACAAATTGACATCTACAGCACTCAGATCTTCAAAATCTTTTTTACCATCTGGCCCAACAGCTAGATCAACACGATTTACAAAATAATCATCTGTACCTAGATATAAAGTTTTCAGCCCTAAGACTTGCAACTGTATACATAAACGTTTGGCAAATGAAGTTTTGCCTGAAGAGGAAGGGCCAGCAATCAACACGATCCTTTTCTCTTTTTCATAAATCATATGAGCAATATCTGCTATCTTTTTTTCATGCAGCGCTTCCGACAACAAAATCAAATTTTTCGTATCATGGGAAAGTACAATGCGATTCAAATCATTAACTTCTTCCACACCCGTTAATTTTTCCCAATTTTTTTCTTCAGAAAAGGCTTCATACAAAAGATTTTGTTCAGCAAATGGAGGAATGACATTCGGATCAGATGGTTGCGGAAAACGAAGAACTATCCCTTTTCGATACACATGCAAATCAAATTTTGTTAAATATCCGCTTGATGGCAATAAATATTGATCAAATAAATGTTGTTCATCATCCAGTGTTGTCACAAACACTTCTCTTACATCATATGCATGAGACAACGCGCGATGTTCATCATCTATTAATTCATTCTTATGCATTGCATGTAAAATTGCATCCCGATCTTTTTTCACTTGTAAAATTGGCAAATCTGCCGCAATGAGATTTTGCATCCGCTTTGTAATTTTTTCTACTAGAACTTCTTTTGTAAATTTAGATTGATGAATCGTTGTATAGATTCCCTTCGAAATAGAGTTAGCAATCCGAATATGAGCTTCTTTTCCTACAACATCTTTGACTGCTTTTATGTACAATAGGGTCAATGATTTTTGATAACTCATATTGGCATAACTATTTCGTAAATCAAAAAGTTCTACCAAACTATCTTCTTCTATCTCCGTATTGAGCCTTTGATAGGTATGATTGATCTTACATGCTAATATAGGATACAAAAATTGTTTATCTTTTAACAATTGCGCAACACATATCGCATGTTCTACTTTTTCAATATGATTTGATCCATCTGGATATTTTATAAAGAGTTGCATTGAACCTCCTTGCAGATAGAAAATTATTGTTTCAATTTAGTATCAAATACTGCGGTATCTTGGCGTACACGTTTCTTTGGAATGCTTTGCGTAGATTTTGGTACCATACGCATCAAAGCAAGTTGAGAATTAAATGGAGCTTCATTATTTCTAACTTTATGATATCTACCTGTATCACTCATTATACGCGCTTTTGTATTATCCTGGAAGCAAAGTTGTAAATACTGATCGATATTTTCTTTTATGGATGCATCCAAAATTGGACAAGCCACTTCTACTCTTCTTTCTGTATTTCTCGTCATAAAATCTGCAGAAGAAATGTACATCTTTTCTGCAGGGCCCTTTCCAAACACATACACGCGAGAATGCTCCAAAAATCTACCTACGATCGAAATAATGTGAATATGATCCGTTTTTCCTGGAACTTGCGGTAATATACAAGAAATACCGCGCACAATCAAATTCACCTGTACACCATGTTCACTCGCTTCTTGCATCTTTTTCATGAGATCCTCATCAGTAATAGAATTCAATTTACATGTGATACACCCATCTTTTCCCTTTGCGATTTCTTCATCCATGAATGCCAATACTTTTTGTTTCAAGCTCACTGGAGCAACTAATAATGTAGAATACTTTCCATCCAACTTACCAATCGCCATATTTTTAAAGAAAGCAACAACATCTTCTACAATTTCTTCTTTAGCAGTAATATATGCAAAGTCTGTATATGTATGTGCAGTATTTTCATTGAAGTTACCCGTAGCAATCAAAGCTACATGTTCTGGTTTAGAAGCAACCATTTTAGTAATCAAGCAAACTTTCGAATGTACTTTGTATTTTTCAAAACCATACATGACATTGCACCCAGCATCTTCTAATTTCTCAGAATAATCAATATTATTCTGTTCATCAAAACGTGCCTTTAATTCAATTAAAACATCTACTTCTTTTCCATTTTCTGCAGCCTGGCACAAATAATCGACTAAGCGTGCATGATTTGCCAAACGATAGATGGTAATTTTAATAGAAACTGTTTTCGAATCATTTGCGGCTTCCCTAACCAATTGTAAAAATGGCTCCATAGATTCATATGGGTAATGTAGTAATACATCTTTCTTTTGTATTTGGTTGAACAAAGATTGGTTATAATGAAATGCCGCAGAGAGTTTTGGCTCATATGGAGGATATGTATATTTTCTTTTTGCTTCTTCATCAATAAAGTTTTCAATATAAAATACATATTTCAAATTCATTGGTGCAGAAGTTGTAAATACCTCTCGTCTTGTGATTTTTAAATTTGTCATTAAGTACTTTGCAAAAGAATTTCCTGGCTTTTTCGAAAGTGTTACCATCGTTACGTTCATTTTTCGTCTTTCTTTTAAGACTTTTTCCATTTTCTTTCGATAATCCAAAATATCTTCAAAAGCCTCATCGTCTGCATCAACATAAGCGCTACGAGACACAGTTAATTTCAAAATTTCTGAAATCTTTCCATTATCAAATAAAGAAGAAAAATAATACGCCACCAAATCTTCTGTATGCACATATTTCAATTTCTTTTTCTTTGATACAACAATGATATGCGGTAAAGATTGTGGTACTGCTACAAATCCATAATATACGTGGTTCTTTTGCTTCATTTCTGCTGCGATATACGTAATATGATTTTGTAAATTCGGAAAAGGATGATGCGTATCTACGATTTGTGGATTTAACAAAGGCAATATTTTTGCTTTGTAATACTTTTTCAAATATTTCAATTCTTCTTTGCCGCAATCCTCGATTTTTACATCTTCAATCCCTTCTTTAGCTAATTCTTTACTTAATTCTCCAAAGATTCTATCTCTTTTTTTACAAATTCTTTTCGCTGCAGGATAGATTGCTGCCATTTGTTGTGCCGGTGTCATACCAGACTTATTATCGATTTTTGTAACTTTTGCATGGTGCATGTCCCAAAGAGAACCAACACGTACTCTAAAAAATTCTTCCAAATTCGAAGAGAAAAAATATACAGACTTTAATCTCTCCAATAATGGCACTTGCGAATCTTTTGCTTCATTTAATACTCTGTCATTAAACCGCAGCCATGACAATTCTCTGTTGCATGTATAACCTTGTTTATATAAATTCTTTTGCATACCTTTTTCCTCTAACAATCGTATACATATAGTAATACACCATCATTGTTAACTTCTTGTAAAAATCCGTTATATTCTAATATACGTATCGATGCAATATTATTTTCTACAACACGTGCAATTAGTCTTTTTACACCATATTCTTTACATAACTTTTTACAAAGTCCCACACCTTGTTTCATAAAACCCTTTCCTTGTTCTTGAAAACACGTGCGATATCCGATTTCATATGTTCCTTCTTTTACAGGAAAGAATTCAATGATTCCCACGAATCTATTATCCACAAACATAGCTAAAGAATGTGTTTTTTGTAACTGATGGTACAATACACTTGCCTGCACTAAAGAAACAGGATAACGATACAAGTTGCAAAGAAAGCTTATATCTGATTCTTGCAAATAATGAAGTTCCATATGATACCCTCTACAGATTTGTTATTTCAATTATACAACTTTCCTTGTAAGATAATTCTAAAGAGGTATTTTATGAAAAGAATTGTAACCATGCAAGACATCTCCTGTATAGGAAAATGTTCACTTACTGTAGCACTCCCGATCCTTTCTGCAATGGGTATTGAAACTGCAATCCTACCAACCGCAATACTATCTACCCACACAATGTTTAAACACTTCACATTTCACGATTTAACAAATGAAATCGAACCAATACTATCCAATTGGAAAAAAGAAAACTTCACCTTTCAAGCAGTATATACAGGCTATTTAGGATCAATGGAACAACTACAAATTGCCTCCAAACTCATAGAAGAAAATAAAAATGCCTGCATTATCGTTGATCCATGCATGGCAGATAGCGGAAAACTCTATACGGGATTTACAGAACAATTTGTGAAAGGCATGAAGCAGCTCACAAATAAAGCTGACATCATTTGCCCGAATATCACAGAAGCGTTCTATTTATTAGACAAACCTTACCACGAAGATTACACAGAACAAGAAATTCGTGATATGTTGAAAGACCTCTGTGCTACAGGTACTAAAACCGCAATTATTACCGGCGTTTCTTTTCAAAAAGGAAAAGTAGGTGCATATGCTTATCAATCTGAAAAAGACACATGGCATGCATACTATACAAACGAAGAACCTGAACACTTTCATGGAACAGGCGATATCTGGGCATCTTGCTTAACCGGCGGCTTAGTTTTAGGAAAGCCCATTGAGCAAGCTATACAAATTGCTTGCGATTTTGTAAAGATCTCCATTCATAAAACACTACAAGAACAAAATCACAATATTTATGGTGTGAATTTTGAACAAGCCATTCCAGAATTGATCCAAATGTTATAAAAATATTGCGAATTACTTTTCAGTAAAAATCCATGGATTGATGCGCACAACAGTGCAGTATCATACACATGGATTTTCTTATTGATAGATTTTTCAAAAAAGACACCACAGTATTCTGTGATGCCTTATCGAAAGGGAATAATTGAATTGTCTATTTATTTGCAGAGCTTTTTAAATTCATCTGCAACATGCTGAACTTGCATGCCTACAACAACTTGTACATCAGTTTTACTTGGACGAACAACCCCTGCAACACCAGCAGACTTGATCTTCTTTTCATTTACAAGTGTATTGTCTTTTACTGTTAAACGTAATCTAGTAATACAGTTATCAATTGTATTCACGTTGTCTTTTCCGCCAACGCCTTCAAGAATGATCTTAGCAACTTCTGTGAAATCATTATTTGCTAATACAGCACTTTGTTCTTCAGCATTATCTTCGTCATCTTCGCGGCCAATTGTCTTTAGATCCCATTTTGTAATTGCGAAACGGAATACAACATAGAATACAACGAATGCAGCAATACCAAGAGGGATGATCATCCATGTATTTCTAGCAGCTGGTAAAGAAGCAGAGAAAATCAAGTCTGTTAAACCAGCAGAGAATGAGAAACCTGCTCTAAATCCAACTAATACTGTAATAAATGTAAAGATACCATACAACAATGCATAAACTACATATAAAGCTGGTGCTAAGAACATAAAACCAAATTCGAATGGTTCAGTAACACCACAAAGGAATGCTGCCAATGCTGCAGAACCAACTAGACCAATCGCAACTTTCTTCTTGTTAGACTTAGCTGTTTGGATCATTGCTAATGCTGCACCTGGAATACCAAACATCATGCAAGGGAAGAATCCAGACATATACATACCAAGATCCCAAGAAAGATTTGCTGAAGCAGTTGTATCACCAGCCCAGAAATGAGACAAGTCACCAAGACCAATCGTATCGAACCAGAAAACATTGTTCAATGCATGATGTAAACCTGTAGGAATGAGCAATCTATTGAAGAATGCATAAATGCCTGCACCAACAGCACCCATACCAGCAATACCATTACCTAATGCAACAAGACCATTGAATACAAGTGGCCATACAAACAATAACACTACAGAAACAAGAATAGAAACAACACCAGACACAATGGAAACACAACGCTTGCCAGAGAAGAAAGCTAACCAATCTGGTAACTTTGTATTCTTGAATTTGTTATAACATGTTGCACCAATGATACCAGCAATAATTGCGATAAATGGGTTAGCAATCTTTTGGAATGCAATTGTGGAAATTTCATCCAAACTCATAATTGTAGCAACATTACCTGCAGACAACAAGTTTGTGATCATCAACCAAGAAACCAATGCTGCTAAAGCACCAGTACCATCATGATCATCTGTCATACCAACACCAACACCGATTGCAAACAACCATGCCATGTTATCAATTAAAGCACCACCAGCCTTAACTAGATAGAAACCAATTTGTTGTGTCAAACCAACAACATCACCACCCTGCATTGTTGATGGACATAAAGCGTAACCAATACCCATCAAAATTGCACAGATAGGTAAACACGCAACAGGAAGCATCAATGCTTTCCCAAGTTTTTGTAGAAACTTCATCTTTGTGAATTCCTCCTCTTCTACTTTTTTACTACTTTATTCCCTTTTTATACCCAGACGTAAACGTACGACTATGTATACTACTTTTTAATGCTGATGATTTCTTCACCAGCTTTTACACTTTTCCCACTCAATCCATTTACTTCAGAATAGCTTGGTGTATTTGTAATGATGACAGGAATGACAGTATCGTATCCTGCATCTTTAAGCGCATCTAGATCAACATCGACCAACACATCCCCTACTTTAACAGTATCATTTTGGGAAACATGGCTTGTAAAACCAACACCTTGCAGATTCACTGTATCAATACCGATGTGAATCAATACTTCTACACCATCTTCACTCACTAATCCAACTGCATGTCCTGTAGGGAAAACCATAGAAACCGTTCCATTTACAGGAGAAACGATCTTTCCATTTTCTGGTCGTATTGCTACGCCTTTTCCTATCATTTCTTGTGCAAATGTAGGATCATTCACTTCTTTTAAAGGAACCGTTGTACCGTCTACAACTGCATAAATTGTGTAATTTGTTTCTTTTTTCTTAAAAAAATTAAACATTTTTATTCTCCTTACTATTTAATACTCTACGAATATGAATTGTCATATATGTCATTTCTGCCCCAGGCAATGAAACACCTGTAGCCTCATTCAAATACGAAGCAATTTTTTCACTACACGCATACGCTCTTGGATACTGTTTTTTCACTGTTTCCCCAATCAACACATCTTCTTCCTGCAATAATTCTTTTCTATACAATCTTTGCAACAAGAATTTAACGTGCGTAAGCAAACGCTCATAATCTAAAGATGTCTCATCAAATTCTATTTGTAAATTCTGCTTGATCAATTCAAGAATCGTACGAATTTCACTAGGAAATTTCACTGCTTCACGAATGGAAGTGCGATATTCAGAATTCACGATATGCAATGCAATGAATCCAGCTTCATCTTTTGGCAATGGAATACCAAATCGCTTTAAAATTAAATCACATGCATACGATCCAACCTCATATTCTGTTGGATAATATCTTTGTATTTCCCACAATAGTGGATTTTCAAATGCAATATTTGCTTTTTGTCTCTCTAACGCAAAGCTAATATGATCTGTTAAAGTCACGTAAACATTGCTATTCAATTTGACACGAATTCTTTCTTTGGCATAAAGGATGATATCATCAACCA